>CAMJDE010000236.1 GCA_946404295.1 uncultured Clostridia bacterium
TTGCGGAACTCGAGAAGAACAAGCGCCGCGACTACGATCTGATCGTCCTCGATCCCCCGGCGTTTACCAAGAGCAATTCGACCGTCTCCGCCGCCTATCGCGGCTACCGCGAGATCAACGCCCGCGCGATGCGGCTGCTGCCGCGCGGCGGGTACCTCGCGACCTGCTCCTGCTCGCATTTTATGACGGCGTCGCTCTTCCGCAATATGCTCCACGACGCCGCCTCCGACGCGGGGGTCTCGCTCCGGCAGATCGAGGAACGCCAGCAGGCGCCCGATCACCCGATCCTCTGGAACGTCCCCGAGACCGAATATCTGAAGTTTTGCCTGTTTCAGGTGGTGTGAAAATGACCGAAAAACTCTACGAAACCGACGGGATGAAGTTCGACTTTACCGCGACCGTCCTCGCCTGTCGGAAAACCGAAAACGGCTACGCCGTCGTCCTCGACCGCACGGCGTTCTTCCCAGGCGGCGGGGGGCAGGCGTGCGACGTCGGGACGCTCGGCGGCGTCCCCGTTTCGGGCGCGGCGCTCCGGGACGGCGATCCGGTTCACTACACGACGTCCCCCCTGACCGTCGGCGCGACGGTGGAAGGGAAGGTCGACCGATCGGTGCGTTTTCCCAGGATGCAATGCCACACCGCCGAGCATATCGTTTCGGGGCTGGTGCACGCCCGCTACGGCTACGAGAACGTCGGCTTTCACCTCGGAGAGGGCGAGGTCACGATGGACTTTGACGGCGAACTGACGGGGGAACAGCTCGACGAGATCGAGGATCTTGCGAACGCCGCCGTCTACGCCGATCTTCCCGTGACGGTCTCTTTCCCGTCGCCCGAAAAACTTCCGACGCTCGCCTACCGCAGCAAACTGGACCTCTCCGAAAACGTCCGGCTTGTCTCGGTCGAGGGGATCGACGTCTGCGCCTGCTGCGCGCCCCATGTCAGCAAGACGGGGGAGATCGGTCTGATCCGTCTGCTCGGCTTCATCCGTTACAAGGGCGGGATCCGCGTGCGGCTTGTCGCGGGGACGTGGGCGCTCGCCGACTACCGCGCGCGCTGCCGCACGGCGCAGACGGTCTCCGAACTCCTCTCTGTCCCGCAGGAGAAGATCGCGGAGGGGGTCGAACGCACCCTCGCCGCGTCCGACGCGCTTGCCCAAAACAACGCCGCCCTGCGCCGCCGCCTTGCCGAACTGCTCGCGGGCGCGGCGACCCCGACCGGGGGCAACCGCGTGTTTTTCCTCTCGGGGGCCGAGAGCGATCCCGACGTCGCGCGGCATCTTGCCGCGATCGCCGTCAAGTCGACCGACGGGATCGTCGCCGTCTGCTACGGGGAAACCGAAAGGGGCTTCCGCTATCTGCTCGCCTCGGAAAAGGTGGATCTGACGCGCGTTCTTCCCGAGATCAACCGCGCGCTGATCGGGCGCGGGGGCGGAAAACCCGGTATGGCGGAGGGGACCTTCGCTTCGCCGCGCGGGGAGATCGAGCGGTTCTTCGGCGCCGAATAGGGCGGATTTTGTAAAAACCGCTTGACAAACCCGAAAAGCGTGCTATAATAGGAGCATCAAAAGCGATGACCGGAAAAACAGTAGGGAGCGCCCGACTCTATAGAGAGACCGCCGGACGGTGCAAGGCGGCAGAGAGGTTCCCCCGAATTACGTTCCGCGAGCCGAATCTCCGAAACCCGCAAGGGAAGGGGATTCCGGACGCCTCCGTTACCGGGCGGGGACGTGACGGCACAGCCGCGCGTCCGTGAGGTCGCCCCCGCAAGGGTGCGATAAATTGAGGTGGTACCGCGGGTTTTCGTCCCGTCCTCTGACTACAGGAGGACGGGACTGTTTTCGTTCTCCATAAAGAAAGGGAAAAACAATGGCACTCAAACTCTCCATGCTCATCGTCTTTTCGCTCGCGATGGTCGCGATCGGGGTATGGTGTCGCCGCTCGGCGACCGACGTCTCGGGCTTCGTCCTGGGGGGACGCGCCGTCGGACCTTGGATGACGGCGTTCGCCTACGGCACGTCCTACTTCTCGGCGGTCATTTTCGTCGGCTACGCCGGGCAGTTCGGCTGGAAGTTCGGCATTGCCTCGACCTGGATCGGGCTTGCCAACTGCTTCCTCGGCTCGCTGCTCGCGTGGATCGTCCTCGGTCGCCGCACGCGCCTGATGACCCGGAAGATGAAGTGCGCCACGATGCCGCAGTTCTTCGGCGAGCGGTTTTCCAGCCCCGCCCTGAAGATCGCCGCCGCCGCGATCGTCTTCGTCTTCCTGATCCCCTACACCGCCTCGCTCTACAACGGGCTTTCGCGGCTCTTCCGGATGGCGTTCGGGATCGATTACACCGTCTGCATCATCGTGATGTCGGTGCTCACCTGCGCCTACGTCGTTCTCGGCGGCTATATGGCGACCGCGATCAACGATTTCGTGCAGGGGCTCATTATGCTGGTCGGCATCATCGCCGTGATCGCGGCGGTCCTGCACGGGCAGGGCGGCTTTACCGCCGCGCTCGAAAAACTCGCGGCTGTCCCCTCGGAGACCCCCGGGGTTTTCAACTCCTTCTTCGGTCCCGACCCCTTCTCGCTCTTCGCCGTCATCATCCTGACCTCCCTCGGCACCTGGGGCCTTCCGCAGATGGTCGGCAAGTTCTACGCCATCCGCGACAGCCGCTCGATCCGCACCGGCACCGTCGTTTCGACGGTTTTCGCCCTGATCGTGGCGGGCGGGTGCTACTTCCTCGGCGGCTTCGGTCGGCTCTTTGACGTCGACGTCGCGACCGAGGGCTTCGACGCGATCATCCCCGCGATGATCTCGACCTTGCCCGATTTCCTGATCGGCGTGGTCGTGATCCTCGTTTTCGCCGCGTCGATGTCCACGCTCTCCTCGCTCGTCCTGACCTCCTCCTCGACCCTCACCCTCGACCTCATCAAGGGTTGCTTCGCCCGGAAAATGCACGAGAAAAAGCAGCTCTTCACGATGCGCCTGTTCGTCGGCGTGTTCGTCGCGATCTCGGCGGCGATCGCCATCTTCCAGTACAAGAGCGGCGGAAGCGTCAAGTTCATCGCGCAGATGATGGGTCTTTCGTGGGGCGCGCTCGCCGGCTCCTTCCTCGCGCCCTTCCTCTACGGTCTGTGGTGGAAAAAGACCAGCAAAGCGTCTGTCTGGGTCAGTTTCGCCTTCGGCTGCGTGAATATGATCCTCAATATGTTCGCGCCGTCGATCTATCCCGCGTGGCTGAAATCGCCGATCAACTGCGGCGCGTTCACCATGCTCGCGGGTCTTGTGATCGTCCCGATCGTCAGTCTCCTGACTCCGAAACCCGACAAAGCCAAGGTCGACGAGATCTTCGATTCGCTCAACCGCGACGAGACCTTCGTCGCCCCCGCGACGGAGACCCCCGCCGAAACCGAACCCGTCGCCGAATAAATAAAAATCCACCCGCCTAGCGGGTGGTATTTCATTTTCGGGCATAGCCCTA
>CAMJDE010000237.1 GCA_946404295.1 uncultured Clostridia bacterium
TCTGAATACTGAACTTGTCAAGCGCCGGCGTCTCCTGATACGAGACCGTGTTCACGGTGGTCTCAAACGAATACCCGCAATCGACGCAGGTGTAGGTCGCGACGTTGTCGGATACCGCCATCGAGAAGTTGTGTCCTTCCGTTTTGACCGTTCCCCCGCACGTCGAGCAAACGCGGGCGTGCAGATCGGCGTCCGACGGCGTATACGCACCCGGGTTATGCCCGAGCGCGGCGCAGGCGCAAAGTTGCCGCGTCTCCGAGTAGACGGGATCCTGCCCCTCCTCTTTGACGAAGCCGACGACGTAGACGGTAGTGCCGAAATTTTCCTGCGGGATTCCCGCCAGTTTGACCACGACCCACCATTGGTTTTCCCCGGCGTCCAGTTCTCTGCCGTCGGCGTTGATCGTGGTGTAGACCGACGTCGTTTCGTAGACGCCGCAGCCGTTTTCCCCGATCGTGGGGGAAGGGTCGCTCTTCGAGAACACGAAACCGACCTTTTCGTAGTCGAGCGAGTCGATCTTGAAGAGGAAACGCAGATCGGTCGAATCGTCTGACACCGTCGCGTCCGCGAGCGTCTGATAACTGAAGCCCGTGATCTGCGCGGGGTCGTCCGCCGACACGGCGGCGGGAAGAAAAACCGTCGCGCCGACGATCATTGCGAGAAGAAGAAGGACGGCGGTCGTTTTCCTTACTACTGTGCGTTGATTCATACGATGTCTCCTTTAGCTTTCGGATTTGTTTTCCGTGAAGGGCGCACACACCCGCGACGGTTCCACTTGCCGTCGTTTGTCGTAGTGTTGCTCTTGATTGCTTTTTTCTCAAAACGGTCACGGAGGGGAGCGCATCCTTGCTTCAAATCATTTATACCATATATTTCATCTTTGTACAATGATGCGGATTGCTAATTTTTTGCTTTGGATTGTCTTGACGATCCGATTTGATCGTCCGAATGATCGCGCCGCGCGCGTCGGTATCATCCAAAAAACCAACCGCGCCGGCAAATGCCGCCGGGCGCGCACAGACAGATGCAGATCGGAAAACGATTTAAATAAAACGGAGAGAACCGTCCGCAAAACGCGGGCGGTTCTCAACCTTAATTTCGCTCAACGGAGCGTTGAGTTTTCACAAAGCGAAAAGCATCAACGGATCATTAAAGATTCCATCGTTTTTCGGTCTGTGCCGCCCTCCGTGCGTCGTCCGCCGTCAGTCCGCGAGTTTGTAGAACATCGTCGTCGGAATCGACACGCCGTCGTCCACCTCGAGTTCGGTCGCGACGGGTTCCGTGACCTTCTCGACGTTCTGCACGAAGTCCTTGCCGACGGTGACCGAGAGATCGGCGTAGGAGAAGTAGACGTTGGTGTCGGCTTTCGCCGCTTTGGAGTTGAGACGGAAGCCGTAGACCCAGACGTTGGTATTCTCGGTGTAGACGATACCGCCCATACCGTCGGACTCCGCCGCGTAGAGTTTGCGGTCGTCGCCGCTATCTGCGCGCAGATCGTTCGCGTAGGCGTGAACCACGAGAACGCCGTCGATGTAGATCCAAACCGACAGTTTGTATTCGGCGGGGGTCTCTCCGGCGGTCAGATCCGCCCTCAGCGCGGCTTCGTTCGTCACTTCCTCATGGAAGCGGACGCTGACGCGATGCCAGCCCCACTCGATGTTGTCGGGGTCGGGTCCGCCGATGTTCGGGAAATCGGTAGCCGCGGTGCCGATCCCCTCCGGGTTGTTAGGCGTAAAACGCGGGTACGGGTTGTCGGCTTCGTTCAGATCGCATCCACCGGCTTCAAAGCTGCCGGCGACGGGGCTGTCGCTCCACTTGACCCCGGCAGTAGGCGCCCAGTACATGATGTTCTTCATCTTGGACCCGTTGTCGGCGGTGAAGCGGAGATCGATAAACGCTTGCTTCGCGGGATCGAGGTTGAGGCAGGTTTCGTTCCAGAGGATCGAATATTCGACCAGCAGGTCGTTGCCCTCGGGATCCTCGTCGATCGGGAAGAAGTGTTTGTCGCCGATCAGGTCGCCGATCAGGGTCTTTTCCTGATAAGCGCCGCTCGAGTAGACGTCCCACTTCTCGACTCTGGGCGCGTAAACGACCGCCTCTTCGAGTTCCGCCGAGCAGAGCGAGCAGGTCGCGGTCTTCTTCCCCGTCGGGTTCAGAAGCGTCGCCTCTTCGGTCACGGTCCAGATGCCGAGATTGTGCGCCTCGGGGTCGATTGCGATCTCGCGCACCGTGCCTTCGATGATCTCGTCGCACTCGGTGCAATGCTTGGATTCCAAACCGACCGCGGAGCAGGTCGGCTTCAGGTCGACCGTATAGTCGTCTGCCGGGGTGTGGACGTGCGCGGTCGCGGCGTTCGTCGCCGCGGCGGTGGTCGACGCCGCGGTGGTCGACGCGGCGGACGAAGGAGTCGTTTCGGTCGCCGTCGTCGCGGCGCCCGTCGCGGCGGGATCCTTCTTCCCGCAGGACGCGAACGCAAAAGCGCACAGGACGAGGCACAGAAGCAGCGCGAGGATAGCGTTGGATCGTTTCATTTCTCTTTCCTCCTGTATGTTGGAGTCCCGCCGCCCGAACAGCGACAGATCCCCTGTTTTTATTATATCTGCTCACCCGTCGCTTCCACAATAGTCCCGATTGCCATTTACTTGCTCTATTTTGACGGAACCAACCTCGAAAAAACCGTTTTTATCGGTTTTTTTGCGCCGCATTCTTTCATTGCGAAAAATCCGGCTTCCTGTCGTTTCGCTTTTCCTTTCCCCGTCCCGCGCTCTTTCCCTCGCGTCGTTTTCCACTTCCCCGCCTTTTTCCCGCTCTCCTTTCCCGTCCTCCTACTGTGCTATTATGATACCATAATATTATGACGTCATTGAACAAGGGAGACACGGGAAGATTGTGTACGCACGCGTCGTCCCTTTCTCCCTGCCGCGCCGGCTATTGCTATCAGACGGACGTAAAACGCAAAAAGAACTCCGGGCGGACCCGGAGTTCTTTTTTTGTTTGGAAGAATTACGAATAGAAATCTCCAAACTTCTTGAGTCTTTCATAACGGGCTTTGGCATTCGCTTCCGCTTTCGCGAAGAGGTCTTTCGCCCTTTCGGGGAAGGACTGCGCGAGACGCGCGTAGCGCGCTTCGTTCGAGATGAACGCCTGGTAGTCGCCGGTCGGATCCTTGCTGTCGACCGAGAGTTTGTTGTGCTCGAGGGTCGGGTTGTAGCGGAACATATTCCAGTAACCCGCTTCGACCGCACGCTTCATCTCCTGCTGGCAGTTCTGCATGCCGCCCTTCTTGATGCCGTGCATCTCGCAGGGAGCGTAGCCGATGATCAGCGACGGGCCGTGGTAGGCTTCCGCCTCGGTCAGGGCTTTCAGCAGTTGGTTCATATCGGCGCCCATCGCGACCTGCGCGACGTAGACGTAACCGTAGGACATCGCGATCTCGGCGA
>CAMJDE010000238.1 GCA_946404295.1 uncultured Clostridia bacterium
CGGATGATATACTTCCGGGCGACCGATCCGGTCGCCCGGAAGTATGATATACCCTGCGGGTATGATATACGCCTGCGGGCGTATCAAGGGACTATTTGCGCCGACGGCGCAAATATATCATACCGCGCGGCGAAACGCCGCGCGGTATATCGTTGCGCGCTTGCGCGCCCCTCCTCGTCAGAAATCCAATCCGCCGAGGAACGCTTCGCGGAAGGCGGGGGAGGAGTTGAGGTCGACGACGATGGTCGAACCCGCGATGCGCTCGATCCCGTCGCGGCACTCGTCCGACGAGAGCCAACGGTCGGCGCCCTCGAGCGCGGCGTTTCCGACCGCCCTCGCCTCGTCCGACCACCCGGGGGGCAGAAGCCCGATCGCCGCGGCGGAGACGGGGGAGATATAGCGCCCGAAACTCCCGGCAAGCAGAACGGTTCCGACCTCGTCGGGGTCGATCCACGCGGCGGCGAGCAGGGCGGCGATCCCGGCGCGCACTGCGGCTTTCGCGGTCTGGAGCGCGCGCACGTCGCGCTGTTCGATCCTGACCGGAGTCTCGCACGCGGGCGAAAGCGTCCCGTCGGCAAACGCCTGCCGACCGACGAGCGCAAACGGCTCGTCGAGTTTGCCGTCCCGCCCGATCACCCCGTCCGCGAGCAGCAGGGCGAACAGGTCGATCAGCCCGCTGCCCGTGATCCCGACCGGGGGCAGATCGTCGACCGTCGCAAAGACGAACTCTCCTTCGCGCCGCACGACCCGCGAGACGGCGCCCGGGATCCCCCCGACGCCCGAACCGATCCCCGCCCCCTCAAAGCAGGGGCCGACGGCGCAGGACGCGGCGTAAAGATGCCCGCCGTTCCGGCTTCCCGTCGAGAGGAGCAATTCTCCGTTGGTCCCGAGATCGAGGTAGACCGTCGGTTCCTCGAAATCGAGCGTCCCGGCGGCGAACGCCCCGGCGACCAGGTCCGATCCGAGATAGCCCGCCCCCTTCACCGACGGGAGCAGGACGATCGTCCCGACGGGCAGCCCGAGCAGGGCGCCGGGGAACTCTTTTCGGTCGGAAAAGGAGGGGGTAAACGGGGAAACCCCGATCGGATCGGGCGAAACCCCCGCGAAAATGTGAATCATCGTCGGGTTCCCGACGACCGAGAGCCGCCCGACGGTGCACCCCGAGAGCAGGGAAGAGAGCCGATCGAGCAGCACCTTCTGCACCTCTTTCACGCCCTTTTCCGCCGTCGCCGTGATCCGGCTCGCGACGTCGGCGCCGTAGACGCATTGGGGGTTGGCGGCGCTCGTTTCAAAGACCGCGCCCGACTCGTCCGAGAGACGCAGCGCCAGCGTCGTCGTCCCGAGATCGAGCGCCCCCGTGACGTAGCGCCGAGGGGCTTGTCCCGCGCCCGGCGCGTCCCAGCCGTCGGGGATCCCGACGACCGTTTCCCCGTCCGGGAGCAGCGCGCGGCAGGCGCGCACCTCGCCCCCCTCGTCGGGGGTCAGTTCTTTTTCGGGATCGTCGCGGTCGAAGAGTTTGCCCGAAAGGAGCGACACGCGGCAATTGCCGCAGCGCCCCGCCCCGCCGCAGGGCAGGATCGCGGAATAGCCCGCCTGTGAAAGCCACAGCGCGAGCGAAAGCCCCCGGTGTCCCTCGGGTATCGTCACTCGGATCATCGCGGTTCCTCCCTTTTTTCGTTCCTTTGAAAAAAGCGCGTCCGTTTGCCCGGACGCGCTTCGTTTTACGCGATCGTGTAGGTCGTGCCGTCCTTGGTATCGGTCAGCGTCACGCCCATCGCGGACAGTTCCGCGCGGATGCGATCGGCTTCGGCGTAGTCCTTCCGTTTCTTCGCCTCGGCGCGCGCGGCGATCATCCGTTCGATCTCTGCGCGGCGCGGATCGTCGGACGGCGCTTCGCTCTTCTCGTTCAGCTTTTCGGCGGCAGAGAGAAGGTCGAGCGAAAGCACCCGGTCGAACTCCGCGACCAGCGCCCGCTTGGTCTTGCCGTTCAGGGACGATTTCAGCACGTCGTAGAGAGCGGTGACGGCAAGCGAGGTGTTCAGGTCGTTTTCGAGCGCGGCTCTGAAAGCGGCAAGATACGGCGCGGCTCCGGCTTCGTCGTAGTCGCCTTCGTCCCCCGTGCGCGCGATCTTCTCGATCAGTTTCGCGTATGCGAGAGCGGCGTTGTCGAGGTTCTCGTAGGTGAAGACCAGCGACTTGCGGTAGTGCGACTGCAGGCAGAAGAAGCGGTAGGCGAGCGGGTCGTAGCCCTTCGATTGCAGCAGCGAGAGGGTCAAAAACTCGCCCTTTGATTTCGACATCTTGCCCGACGCCGTGTTGAGGTGCGCGACGTGGAACCAACTGCCGCACCACTTGTGCCCGAGGTACGCTTCGCTCTGCGCGATCTCGTTGGTATGATGGGGGAAAATATTATCCACCCCCCCGCAATGCAGGTCGAGATACTCCCCGAGATACTTCATCGAGATACAGGAGCACTCGATGTGCCAGCCGGGGTACCCGAGCCCGAAGGGGGACTCCCATTTGAGTTCCTGATCTTCAAACTTCGATTTCGTGAACCAGAGAACGAAGTCGGTCTTGTTCCGTTTGTTCCCGTCGACTCCGACGCCCTCGCGGACGCCCTCTTCGAGGTCCTCTTCGCCGAAATCGTGAAAGACGTTGTACTGCTTCGGTTTCGAGGTGTCAAAGTAGATATTCCCGCCCGCCTCGTAGGCGTAGCCTGTCTCGAGCAGCCGCTCGATCACGCGGATGAACTCGCCGACCTCGCTCGTCGCGGGGACGACGATGGCGGGGATCTTGATATTCAGTTTTTCGCAGTCGGAGAGGAACGCGTCGGTGTACTGCTTCGCGATCTCAAGCACCGTCTTGTGCTCGCGCTTCGCGCCCTTCACCATTTTGTCCTCGCCCTCGTCGGCGTCGCTCGTCAGATGCCCCACGTCGGTAATGTTCATCGCGCGGGTCACGTCGTAGCCGAGATAGGAGAGCGCCTTCTCCAAGACGTCCTCCATCATATAGGTCCGCAGGTTCCCGATGTGCGCGAAGTGGTAGACCGTCGGGCCGCAGGTATACATTTTGATTTTTCCGCTCTCGTGCGGGACCAGTTCCTCGCGCGTGCGGGTCAGGGTATTGTAGAGCAGCATGGGTCAGTTTCCGTCCTTTTTCGCCTCGTTTTGGGCGATCTTCTTTTCGAGTTCGGCGACGCGTTTGCCGAGCCGGCAGATCTCCTGCTCGACGGGGTCGGGAATGTGGATCTGGTCGAGATCCTCCGATCCGTCGCGTTTCGTGCGCAGCCGCACGACGCGCGCGGGAATACCGACGGCGGTCGAGTTCTCGGGGACCTCTTCGAGCACGACGGCTCCGGCGGCGATCTTCGCCCCGTCCCCGACCTTGAAGGGTCCGAGCACCTTCGCGCCCGCGCCGATCATCACGTTGTTGCCGATCGT
>CAMJDE010000239.1 GCA_946404295.1 uncultured Clostridia bacterium
CCGCGCCACCCTCTTCGAGTCGATCGCGCAGACCAGCGAGGAACTGATGGAGAAGTTCTTCGCCGAGGAAGAGATCACCCGCGACGAGGCGGTGGAGGCGCTCCACGAGGGCATCATCCACGGCGAGATCGTCCCGGTCTTCTGCGGAGCGGCGACCAAGATGTGGGGCATCAAAACGCTGCTCGACACGATCGCCGATTCTTTCCCGCGTCCGACCGCCCGCAAGGTCGAGCACGGCTTCAACGAGGACGGCGCGCCGATCGAGATCCCGATCGAGCCCGAGGGCGAGACCTCGATCTTCGTTTTCAAGACCGTCGCCGACCCCTTCGTCGGCAAGATGTCCTTCTTCAAGGTTATGAACGGGGAACTCGCGAAGGACGCGACGCTCCGCAACACCACGAACGGACAGGTCGAGAAGTTCGGGCGCCTCTATCTGATGCGCGGTAAGAAGCAGACCGACGTCGAACTGCTTACCTGCGGCGATATCGGCGTGACGGCGAAACTCGTCAACACCAACACCAACGACACCCTGACGGCGAAGGCGGAGAACTTCCGCTACGCGCCGGTCGTCTTCCCGTCCGCCTATATGACCATGGCGATCGTGCCGAAGGCGAAGGGCGACGAGGACAAGATCTCGCAGGGCATCACCCGTCTGCTCGAAGAGGATCCCACGCTGAAATACGAGAACAATCCCGAGACCAAGCAGCTCACCGTTTCGGGGCTCGGCGATATGCACCTCGACGTCCTGACGGCGAAACTGAAGGCGCGGTTCGGCACCTCGGTCGACCTGACCGAGCCGAAGATCGCCTACCGCGAGACCATCAAGGGCAAGTCCGACGTCGAAGGAAAGCACAAGAAACAGTCGGGCGGTTCGGGTCAGTACGGTCACGTCAAGATCCGCTTCTCGCACGGCGAGGCAGAGGGGCTGACCTTCACCGAATCGGTCTTCGGCGGCTCGGTGCCGAAGCAGTACTTCCCGGCGGTCGAAAAGGGACTGCAGGAATGTATGGAGCACGGCGTTCTCGCCGGGTATCCGATGGTCAACCTCGCGGCGGAACTCTACGACGGTTCCTACCATGAAGTCGACTCCAACGAAATCTCCTTCAAACTCGCCGCGCGCCTGGCGTACAACGCCGGTCTGCCGCTCGCGAAACCCGTCCTTCTCGAGCCGATCGGGACGCTCCGCGTCGTGATCCCCTCCGACTACGTTGGCGACGTCTACGGCGATCTGCCGAAGCGCCGCGGTCGCATCATGGGGACCGAGACCGCCGAAAAGAACGGCTACACCGTCGTCCTCGCCGAGGTGCCGAAAGCCGAGATGACCGACTACGTCATTTCGCTCCGCGCCATGACGCAGGGCAGAGGTCGCTTCGATTACGAGGTCGTCCGCTACGAGGAGGTCCCGGGACCGATCGCGCAGAAGATCATCGACGAGGCGAAGAAAAACGCCGAATAATTCCGAAAGCGACAAGGGGGACTGTCGCGCCGGGAGCGGGGGAGCGATCCTTCCGCCCGCGGCGCGCCGGTCCCCGCGCCGCGTTCTCACGACAACGAAAAGGAAAGACTATGGGAAAGAAAAAGAAAAAGGCGACCTCCGATCCCGCGTCGGGCGAGACCGCGCCGGAAACCGAGGAGAAACAGAAAAAGAAAAAGCGGCGTTGGCACTTCGGCGACCGCTACGAGGGACGGCGGCTGCGGACGCTCGCGCCGATGCAGTACGTCATTCCGTACATTATGAAGGTCCGCGCCGATTCGCAGAACCACTTTGAAGACCGGATCGATATGGATATCCTCGACGCCTACTGCAAGAAGAAGCAGGCGGAGGGGCTATCTGGTTTCGGCGCTCTGCACGCCATCCTCGCCGCCTACGTCCGCACGATCTCCGAGCGCCCGGCGGTCAACCGCTTCGTCGCGGGTCAGCACGTCTACGCCCGGAAGAATATCGTCGCCAATATGACCATCAAGAAAAAGATGGGGCTCGACTGTCCCGACACGGTCATCAAAGTGATTTTCGATCCCGCCGACACCGCGGACGACGTCTACCGCAAGTTCAAGGAGATCGCGGATAAGGCGACCTCTGACGACACCGATTTCGACAACACGGCGGGCTTTCTCCGCCATATCCCCGGCTTGATTCTGCGCGGGGTGATCGGGTTTCTCCGCTTCCTCGACTACTTCGGGCTTCTGCCGCGGGGGCTGGTCAAGGTCAGCCCCTTCCACGGCTCGCTCGTCATCACCAGTATGGGGTCGCTCGGGATCAACGCGATCTACCATCATCTCTACGATTTCGGCAACATCCCCCTCTTCTTTGCCTACGGGAAAAAGTATACCGTAAACGAGCTGCAGCCCGACGGCACGGTCGTCCCGCGCCGCTACGTCGATCTGCGCGCCGTGACCGACGAGCGGATCTGCGACGGGTACTACTACGCCTCGAGTTTCAAGATCCTGCAGCGGTATCTTTTGCACCCGGAACTGCTCGATACCCCTCCCGCCGAGGTGAAAGAGGATATCGACTGATCCCGAAAAAACCCCTTGACAAAGGAAACGCCCCGTTGTATAATTTATTCGTATAGATATATCACCCGGCGCGCAGGTCGGGAATCCAAAGAAAGCGGTCGGTGAAATGAGAAAAGTTTTCACGATACTTCTCGTTCTGTTTCCGTTCCTCAATCAGTTCGGACTGCCGGTACAGATACCGGTGTTGACTTCGCATTTCTCGATCGGCTATCTCGTCGTGCTTCCGTTCGCTCTCCTCTGGTGCCTGCTCAAGATCCCGACCGAGGGGCTTTTCCGGGTCAAAACCTACGGCTATTCGGGGTATATCCTGTTCCTTCTCGTTACCGGTTTTTCCGCCGTGATGGCGCGTCGCTACTCCTTCTATACCGGTCGGGACGGGCTGATCGACCTCGGGGTTATGATCCTCTTCTGGCTGATCGTCCTCTACGCCGCCCGCGACGTCTTCAACGTCCGGTTCGGTATGACCGTATACTCGGCGCTCGCACTGATCTTTTCGGCGTATTTCATCTTGCAGTTCGCGGTCTTTGCGATCAAGGGGATCTACCTTCCGACGATCTACCGTGAAGCGTACGTGTTCGGCGGGGAATACGTCGACGCCTTCCGCGCGACCGGGACCCCGACCTCGCTCTTCACGACGACCGGGGGCTACGTGTTCTTCTGCCTGCCCGCCGTCGCGTATCTGCTCCTCTGGGATCGGATCGGTTTCAAGGGACCGGAGTTCATCTGCGCCGTCGTGATTTCGGCGGGGCTGGTCCTGACCAAGAGCGTGCCGGTCATCGTCGCGCTGACGCTGATCTGGCTCTTCTCGGAGAACCGGCCTCCCATGAAAGCGCCCTGCC
>CAMJDE010000240.1 GCA_946404295.1 uncultured Clostridia bacterium
CGATCCCGACGCTGCCCGCCGCCTGCGCCATTCCGACGTCGACGTAGGAGTCGCCGATCATGACGATCCGATCGAGCGGAACGCCCGATTTTTCGGAGATGAACTGGAGCATATCGGGGTTGGGTTTCCCGCGCTCGACATCCTCCGGGGTGATGACGAAACGCCCCTTATCCCAGCAATTGTAGATCGACATCGAGTCGCGGGTGCGGTCGTAGGTGTCGGAGGTCGCGACCCCGTAGGGCACGTCGAGTTCGTTGATCCGCTTCATCAGATTGACGAATCCGGGCTGGGGCGCGAGCGCGCGGGACAGGTCGATCCCCGCGTCGGATTCGGTGAAGATCGCAGCGGCGAGGTTGCGCGCCTTGTGCCAGAGAAGATTTGCGTGCCGGACGAGGAAGCCGGCGAGAATGACGGTCTCCTCGGCGGGAGGGGCGACGGCGAGGATCCCGGTGGGATCGACCCAGATCGCCTCGATCGCTCCGCCGTGCTTGACCTCGGTCTTGACGCCCATCAGTTTGGTCCAGTCGATCAGACTGTCGAGCGAGACGTGCTTCGAGATCGAACGCATCCGGGCGTTCGCCATTTCGATCCAGAATTGCTCGGAATCGAACATCAGCCCGTCTTTGTCGAAAACGAGAAGATCGGCACGGTAAGCGTGATTGTTGACCGTGATTTTTGCCATTGCGGTTCTCCTTTAACGGATCGAACGGACGACTTTCATGAACTCGGCGACGCGTTTCTCGTCGACCATATTCTCAAAGACGCCGTCGTATTTGAAGGTGGTGGCGACGACGGCTCCGTCGGCGATCGCGAGCTGATCGGCGATGGTTTCCTTGCGGCAGCCGGTGTTGGCGAAGACGACCGTGTTCGGAACGGCGTCCTTGACCTCGCGGAGGACCGAACTGTCGGTCGCGGAACCCGCGGTCTGACCCGAGACGCAGAGCGCGTCGGGACGGCAGTTGAAAACGGTGCTCTTCGCGATCGCGGCGGGGGTGCGGGGCGCGAGGTACGCCGACGCCTCGGGAACGATGTTGAAGAGGAGTTTCACGTCCTCGGCGCCGATCTCGTGCTGATGACGGACGGTCGCGCCGCAGTTGGTATCCCAGATGCCGAAATCGCTGGCGTAGGCGCCGGTGAAGATCTCGCGGATGAACTTCGCGCCGGTGGCGGCGGCGAGGTCAAGCGACTTCTTCGCGTCCCAGAGGACGTTGACCCCGAAGGGGACTGTGATCTCGGACATCAGTTCGCCGACGATGCGACCCATCGCCGCGACCGTCTCGACGCGGACGTCGGTCAGGTACGGGAGACTGTATTCGTTCGAGAACATAATGGCGTCGACGCCGCCCTTCTGCAGCGCCTTCAGATCCTTGCGCGCGCGGTCGATGGCGTAGTCCATTCCCTGCTCTTTTTTGAACATCGGGTCGCCCGGCAGCGGGGCGAGGTGCAGCATCGCGATGATCGCTTTCTCGGTTCCGATCACGTCTTTTAACCAGCTCATTGTAGTTTTCTCCTTATACGTGTGTTTTTGATCATCAAAGGTTAGCGCCGCCCGAGACGTTCATCGCCTCGCCGGTGATGAAGTCGGATTCGGGCAGAACGAAGAACGCGACGGCGTTCGCCACATCCTCGGGGTAGCAGAGGCGTCCGAGCGGGGTGTGGTCGATGTAGCTCTGACGAACGGCTTCGGGGGTCATTCCCTTCATCTCGCCCTCCCAGACGATCTCGCGGTCCTGCATCGGGGTCTTGACCCAACCGGGGCAGACGCAGTTGACGGTGATGCCGTAGCCGGCAAGACCGATCGCCGCCGCCTTGGTCAGTCCGAGCACGCCGAACTTGGACGCGGTGTAGTGGGCGAGGGTGGGATCGGGCTTGATCGCCGCCATCGAGCAGGTGTTGACGATCCGACCGCCGCGGCAAAGATACGGAACGACCGCCTGCATACAGAGGAACACGCCCTTCATATTGACGTCGACGTTGAAGTCCCACTCCTTCTCGGAGAGTTTTTCAAAGGGAGCCATCGACGAAACGCCCGCGTTGCAGCAGACGATGTCGAGCCGCCCGTACCGACCCTTGACCTGTTCGAGCACGGCGTCGATTCCGGCTTTGTCGGTGACGTCGAGACGGTAGGAGCTGTGCGCGGGGTTGCCGGGATAGGTGACGAGCGAGGAGACCGTCACGGCAGCCGCCTCTTCGTTGATGTCGGTCGCGACGACGACGGCGCCCATTTTCGCCAGCCGCTGCGCGATCGCGGCGCCCATATTCGGGGCGTGCTCGCCCTGCTGTTTCGGGTCGCATCCGACGCCGTAGCCCGCGCCGGTGATGAACGCTACTTTACCGAGGATCGGTGTTTCCATATCGTTTCTCCCTCCGCTGATTGATGGTTTTTGACGGGGGTTCCGAGGTTTTTTCTCCCCCTTTCCCCGATTTCATTCTATCACCGTTCGGCTTTGTTTTCAAGGTATGTTCGGCTTGTTGAAAAACGAACATTAAACGAACATAATTTTGCCCGAAATATGCATTTTCGCTTGCAAAAATGTTCGGTTCGTGTTATAATAGGGAGAGAACAGGACGAAAGGATGGTCGAAATGGAACTGAACGAACGCCAACGGGCGATCCTCTTGAAACTGAACGAAACGGGGCGCGTGCGGGTCTCCTCGCTTTCGCGCGATCTCTTTTTCAGCGAGATGACCATCCGACGCGACCTTGAGAAGATGGAGAAGGCGGGGCTATTAAAACGGACGCACGGCGGCGCAATCGAGAATCTCAAGGATTTCGAGTACCCCGTCAACCTGCGTTCCGAGATCAACAAGGAACAAAAAAAGCACCTCGCCCAGCAGGCGACGCGCTTTCTTTCGGACGGGCAACTGATCTTTTTCAACAGTTCGTCGACGCTGGCGTATATTCTTCCCTACCTTTCCAACTACAAAAACATCCGGGTCGTGACCAACTCGGTCTATCTGCTCTCGATCCTCGCGCAGATGCACGTCCCCGTATCGCTTACCGGGGGGCGCTACAACGAGATCGAACAGTCGCTCTCGGGGCGGCAAGCCGAGGCGTTTCTCTCGGAGATCAACCCCGATATCGCCTTTCTTTCCTGCGAGGCGCTCTCGGACGATGGGCGCGTGACCGACAGCGACGAGGATCTCGCCGAGATCGCGAAGATCGCCGTGCGGAAATCGCGGGTGTCGGTGATGCTGATGGATCGGTCGAAACTCGGGACGATGTGCTCGTACGACGTATGTTCAACCGATCAGCTCGACGGCGTGATATTGTTTTAAGACGCGCAGATTTCAGCGCAGACCGGAAACGAATGGGATGATTATTATTGTCCGTTA
>CAMJDE010000241.1 GCA_946404295.1 uncultured Clostridia bacterium
GGCTTGAGAGACGGGCTCTTGTCGGCGTCGCAGACGAACATCACGTTCAGGAGCTGATCGGTCGCGTTGCCGGTCGCGGGGCTGATCTCGACTCTGCCCCAGTAGCCGTCGTCGCGATTGTATTGATTGTCGAGTTGGACGTAGTTGTTGACGCCGCCCTTGTTGACCAGATAATTCTGTCCCGCTCCGCCCCGTTTGGTGATCGTGACGTTGTTGCCGATCACGTTCTGCAGGACGAGTTTGCCGTTTCCGACAACCTCCGTCACGGTCTTGCCGTCGACCGTCGGTTCGGTCACGGTGTGAAGCAGGAAGGTCTTCTTGTAGTTGGCGTTCTTCGCCGTGATGTTGTCGAAAACGAAGAAGAACATCGGGACGTTCGGGTTCTTCGTGTCGAAGACGGCGAGCATCCGGCGCGTGACCTCGCTTGCCGTCGAACTCTCGTAGGCGGCGGCGATATCGCCGGCGATATAGGCGTAGTTCGCCTGCGTCTGTTCGGCGTCGGCGTACCCGGCGGCGTAGCCCGTCAACTCGCCGATCTTGAACGTACTGTTCTTCCAGTTGGAGAGGCTCGCGTCACCCAGCCGCCTCTGACCGCCCGAATAGTATCCGCCGTTGGTCGAAGAAAGCGACGTGTTGTAGATCAGGATGCTGTTGTGCGCGATGGTCGCCTGATGATAGTAGCTGTGGTGATTCTCGTGGTACTTAACGTAGGCGCCGGTGTCGCCCGAGAGGACCTCGCGGTAAAAGATCTGGAACTGTCCCGCGTCGTAGTGGTCGTGGTTCGCGACGGTACGCTGCCCGATCTTCATCAGGACAGCCGCCTGATCGTCGCCCCAACTGTTGCGGGCGATCACCTGGCTCATCCAGCTGCCGTTATACAGGATCAGATCCATCCCTTCGCGGCGGCTTGCCGCAGGCTGCAGACGCGACGAGGAGCAGATCAGGTATTCGGAAACCGTCGCGGTCTCGGTCACGTCGCCGGAGAAGTCGGTGTAGGAACAGCCGTTCATCCCCCTGCCGTAATTGTATTCAAGTTGCGCGCGCATCGTCGCGTCGTTGAAGATGTACGAGGAATAGAGTGCGACGTGTCCGTAATCGATGAAACTGCCGTCGGGAACGTGGTCGTCGCCGCAGTTGAACCCGACGCCGTGCGTTCCGTTGTAGCGTCCGGGCAGTTCGTGAGAGTAGATCGTGCGTGCGACCTGCTTCATATTCTCTTCGTTTTCATAGGGGAAGGTCCCGGTCGCCGTCTTGATCAGCCATACCGAGTAGAGTTCGGGAATGAACTTGGAACGAATGTAGAGCGAAACCCCCTGCGGCATCATCTGCGCTTCCAGGAGCGTTTCACGGACCGGGACGTATTCCTCGTAGAACCGTCCGGCGATCATATTCCACCAGCCGGGGTACTCGTCGTAGATCGCGATGGCGAAGGCGAGATAATCGCGCAGGATCATGAAGCCGGTCCCGTGTCCCGAGACGGCGTCGGCGCCCGTCGGCGGAAAACCGACGGCGTAGGTGACCGTCATCCCGACCTTGCAGATCTTTTCCTGTACGCCGAGAACGATCTGCTGACGGTCGGTCGGCGTCATAAGGTCGTAGCACCAGTCGTAGACGCAAGCCGCGATATACATCGCGAACCCGTAGTAGCGGTGGGCGACGTCGTCGTGCCCCGTCCAGCTGTCGGTCAGGGTTTTGAGAGCGTTTTTCAGCGCGTAGATCGCGTTGTAACCCGAGATCTTGTTTCCGGTCAGTTTGTAGTCGAGCGCCAGGGTCTGCATATTCCGGAAGATGTTCGTGTCCACGATGTCAAAGGCGTCGTTGGCGATCGCCCCGTCGGTCGGAGTGCGGACTCCCTGCCGGAACAAAGCCGAAGCGACCGTGCTTCGCTCGTCGTAATATTCCTCCTTCATCCCCTCGATCGCGTCGGAGGTAAAGAGGACGCGCGGGTGCTGCCCCTTCGTCGGATGGACAGACGGCACGGCGTAGGAGCCGCCGAGATCCGCCCGGACGGTCCCGCTTCCGAAATCGGAAGAAGCGAAGCCGTCGACCTTCGCCTTAACGGTATTGACGGCGGAGATATACTCGTCGTAGGTGACCGCCTCGGTCTTGCCGACTCTTCCGCACCGGGTGCAGATCCATTCCCGCACGCCGTCGCGATCCGGAGTCGGGACCGTCGTGATCCGCCCCGCGCCCGATTCGACCTGGTGCACGTCCGGATTGATCGGAATGACCACGGTTTTCGGTTGCTTGCAGACGGTGCATTTATAGAGTTTTGACCCCGTCGCGGTGCAGGTCGCGGTGGTAATCACAATCCCTTCATCCCACTTGTGTCCGTCGGTTTCCTCGGTCTTGGTTTCTCCGCAGATCGTACAGGTGAACATAATCTCTCCTTTGGTTTCTTCTTTCGTTGACGGGTCGCACGTCCCCTCTTTAATCACACGTCCCTCGTCCCAGACGTGTTCGTGTTCGCCCGACGTCGTTTCGGGCGGGACGGTGGTCCCGGTCGGTTCGGACTCGCCCCCGCAGGACGCGAGCGCAAGACAGAACGCAAGGCAAAGGATCAGGACGGCGGAAAGGATCAGTTTTCGCATGGTTTTCCTCCTTTATTTATTGCGAGCGGAAACGCCGCGATCGTTTCAAAAGCAGGAACCGAAAAACCATTCCGGCAGGATTCTCCTGTTTTCTTATCTTCATTATACTCAAACGAAAGAAAAAAAGCAACCTTTTTGCGAAAAAAATTTGCATATTATCTATCGCTTGCAATAAGAAATATCTTCAAAATGTGAAAAGTTGTTCCAAAAGCAAGCCGATAATCAAATAAAAACGAACTTTTGACGGATCAAACCGTTCGGGAAACGATTGCTTTTTGAAAAAAGGTTTTTGCGTTTCTTTTGTAATCTGCGCGTTCGGTCGAAAGAAAAGAGAGTCGTGAACGAAAAAGAGGCGACGGGTGAAAAAAATCTTCGCGTTTATTGCGCAAATTGCAAAAATGTATTTGTATCCATTGAAATTAATTTCATTTTATGATATAATGGAGAGGAAAGGCGGGATCCCTTCCCTTTACCGCCCGGCAAAGGCCCTCCTTACCGGAAGTCCATTCATACGGGAGATTGATTATGAAAAAGAAAAAACTGTTTCTGCTTTTGTCTCTTTGCCTCGTCCTTTCGGTCTTTGCGCTCGCGTCCTGCGGCGGCGACGAGGGCGACGAAACCATCGCCGCGACGACCGAAAGCGACGGACCCTATACCGTCACCTTCGTCGCGGGCGAACGCGTGACGACCGTTACGGTCGAACGCGGCGAAACCCCGGTCTGCCCCGAAGAGTTTCTC
>CAMJDE010000242.1 GCA_946404295.1 uncultured Clostridia bacterium
TCCCGCCAGTCGCCGACGACCGCCCGCCGCCGCGGGAGCAGGAACAGAACGCCGTAGAAGAGCAGGGCGAACCCCACCACCCGCACGCGGGCGGCGTCCCCGAGCAAGCGGTCGAGCGCGTCGTCAAGGAGCAAGCCCGCCACGGCGGCGGGGATCACCCCGACAAGGATCGGTCGCCAGAGCGAGAACGTCGACCCGACCCCGTTTTGACGGAGGGCGAACAGGGGCGAGTTGCGGGCGTAGAGCGTCGGCACCGCGAGGATCGCGCCGAGCTGGATCACGTAGAGAAACAGATTGAAAAACGGCTCGGAAAACGAGGAAATTGCAGCCCACCCCCCGAACAGGAGCAGGTGCCCCGTAGAGCTGACGGGGAGCCATTCGGTGATCCCCTCGACAAGCGAGAGGAACAATACTTTACACGTCTCGGAAAGCGAGACGGTACTCAATCGACGCTCGCCTCGCGGCGGCGGAGCAGGTCGCCCGCTTTGACCGGGAAGGGAACCGGCAGCGTGAACGCCATTCCGGGGTGCGGGGTGGCGTCGATCCCGTTTCCGTTTTCGTCAAAGAGCGCGGAAACCGTAAACGCCCGCCCGAACCGACCCGGCGAGAGCAACTCAACCTCGTCCCCGACGGCACACTTGTTCTTTTGCAGGCAGAGGGCGCGCCCGCTCGCCGCGTCGTAACCGACGACGGCGGCAAGATACGACTTTTCGCCGTAGTAGCCGGGACGGCTGACGACGTTCGCGTCGTCGTGCGGGTTGCCGTAGTAGAACCCCGTCGAATATTCCCGGTGCGAAACGCCGTCCAGTTCCGCTGTCAGGCGCGGGTCGAACGCGTCGCCTCGTGCGAGCGCGTCGAGCGCCATACGGTAGGCGTTGGTCACCGCGGCGACGTAGAGCGCGCTCTTCATCCGCCCCTCGATTTTGAGTGACGTGACTCCGGCGTCGGCAAGATCGGCAAGATGTTCGATCATCGAGAGGTCGCGCGACGCGAGGATAAAGGTCCCGCCCGCGTCCTCCTCGATCGGGATCGGCTCGTTCGGGCGGGTCTCTTCGACGATCTCGCCCGCGAGGCGACCGACCCGGTACTTCCAGCGACAGGGCTGGGTGCAGTCGCCGCGGTTGGCGTCCCGCCCGGCAAGGTAATTCGAGAGCAGACAGCGCCCGCTGTACGAAACGCAGGTCGAGCCGTGCGCGAACGCCTCCAACTCCAGGTCGGCGGGGGTATTTCGCCGGATCTCTTTGATCTCGGAGAGCGACAGTTCACGCGCGAGCACGATCCGCTTTACCCCCATCGCGTACCACGCGCGGCAGGCGGCGCTCGAGAGGGCGTTCGCCTGGGTCGAGAGGTGGAGCGGGGTCCCGGGCAGCCGCTCGCG
Source organism: uncultured Clostridia bacterium (assembly GCA_946404295.1). Taxonomy (GTDB): domain Bacteria; phylum Bacillota; class Clostridia; order Oscillospirales; family CAG-272; genus UBA1740. The sequence continues at coordinate 1,379 of CAMJDE010000242.1, forward strand.
GCAAAGGGCGATCACGCCGGGGTCGGAAACGATCAGCCCGTCGGGGGAGATCCGCGCGAGCAGGTCAAGATAGGCGAGCAGCGCCGGATAGTCGCTTTCGTGCGGCATCGCGTTCACCGTCACGTAGACCCGGACGCCTTTTCCGTGCGCGTACGCGACGGCGGCGGCAAGATCGTCGGGGGAAAACTCGGTCGACGCCGCCCGAAGCCCGAAGCCGGGGCCCGCAAGATACACGGCGTCGGCGCCGAAATTGATCGCGGCGCGCATTTTCTCGAGATTTCCGGCGGGGGAGAGCAGTTCCATTTCGGTTTTCCTTTCGCTTCTTTTATTGCGGCAGGGCGAGAAGATCGACCTCCCACGCCGGGACGCAGAGTTTTCGGCGGAGATACAGCCGATAGCCGGGGCAGAGTTTCGAGAGCAGAAGCGGGAGCGCGAACAGATCCTCGCTTCGGTGATAGCACGAGACGAGCAGGGCGGGACGGGTGCGGACGAGCGTCTTTTCCGCTCCCCGGAGCGCCGCCGCCTCGGCTCCCTCGACGTCCAGTTTGATGAAATCGAGCGCGCCGTCCCCGATCACCCCGTCGACCGTGACCGTCTCGACCTCCTCGCCCCGCGCCTCGTGCGCGCGTCGGTACAGGGTCGAGTTCCGGTTGCCCGACGCGAAGAGTGTTTCGCGTCCGGGTGCGTCCGAGAGGGCGGCTTTGAGGGGGGTTATCGCCGCGCGGGTCTCGCGATCCCGGTAGGCAAGCAGGCGGCGGAAGTTCCGTTCGTCCGGCTCGACGCAGAGGATCTCGCGCACCCCGGGCGCGCGGTCGAGCAGTTCCCGCGCCGTGTCGCCGTCGTAGGCGCCCCCGTCCAGCGCGCGCGCAAAGCGCCCGGTCGGAAGGAGCGCGAAGGGGTCGTATCCCGCGTCGCACGACCCCAGCAGCGTCCCAAGGTCCCCCGACAGTTTATACGAAAGCAGGGAAGAATAGACCTCCCGCGAGCGATCGTCCGAAAAGAGCGCGTACGCCGCATCACACTCCTCCCGGTGCAGGCGGGCAAACGACGCGTCGAAGAGCGCGCCCCCCGCGACGGGGAAATCCGGGACGTACAGATCGCACCGACGGGCGAGCGCCGCGAGCGTTCCGATCACGGCGGGGTCGCGCGAAGCGAAGCAGAGCAGAACGAGCGGGTCTTTCCAAAGCTTGAGCGCCTCGTCGGGCGTAAAGACGGGATACCCGCGGAAGGATTGTCCCCGCGCGTGCTCCGGGCTGACGAAAACCCCGGCGGGGGAAACGCCGCGTTCGGCGAGCCACGCGAGCGTCTTGTCGGCGCCGTCTCCCGTCCCGTAGAGCAGGATCGGGCGACGGGCGAGGGCAACCGACGCCGAAAGATCGGGGCGGTCGAAAAGATCCCCCGGGACAAACGGCATAAAATCACCTCCCGCTGTTGCAATCCGGACAAAACCGTGCTATACTGAATACGACGCGGGAACCGACCCGCGAAAAAACCAACCGAAAGGGAACCGATATGGACTGCATTTTCTGCGCGATCATCCGGGGCGAGATCCCCTCGAAAAAACTCTACGAGGACGAGTTCGTATACTCGTTTGCCGACATCAATCCGCAGGCGCCGATCCACGCGCTCGTCGTACCGAAAAAGCATATCCCCTCCGCCGACGCGATCAACGAGGAGAACGCCGACGAGGTCAAAAAGATCTTTCTCGCGATCCCGAAGATCGCGGCGTCGCTGGGGCTTTCAAACGGCTACCGCGTGATCACCAACGTCGGAGAAGACGGCTGCCAGTCGGTCAAACATATCCATTTCCACGTCCTCGGCGGCGCGAAATTGCCCGAGAATATGGGTGTGTAAGGATCATGTGACGGATCTCTACCCGTTCCTCCCGGGCGCGAAATTGCCCGAGAATATGGGTGTGTAAGGATCATGTGACGGATCTCTAC
>CAMJDE010000243.1 GCA_946404295.1 uncultured Clostridia bacterium
ATCTCGCGTTTCCCGTTTTCCTTTTCCTCTTCGTCGAAGAGTTCCGCGATCTTCTTCTCGCCGAGCGAGCGGATCCCGCGTTTCATCCGTTCCCGCGAACAAGTGCAGACGTAATCGACATCGATCGTGTCGAACGGATCGAATTCGATCCCGTCAAACGCGAGCGCGGCGATCTCGGCAAGCGACTTTCCCCCGTCGAGCAGCGACGAGACGTTGGCGATCTTCGGGACGTTCGCTTCAATCTTGTCTACGGTTTCGGGATCGGGAAACGGAAGCAGTTGGATCAGAACCCCGCCCGCGGCGCGGCAACTGCCGTCCGGGGCGACGAGCACCCCGAGGGAACAGACCGACGGGATCTGCTCGCTCTCGGCAAAGTAGCGCGTAAAATCCTCGGCGATCTCACCCGAGACGAGTTCCACCGTCCCGGTGTGGCGTTCTCCTTCCCCGATCTCGCGGATCACGGTGAGCGAACCGCGACCGACGGCGGCGCCGACGTCAAGTTTTCCGTTCGGTTTCCGCGGCGGATCCGCCGCCGGATTCTCGATATAGCCCCGGACGCACCCGACGTAGTCCGAAACGGCGAGAAGCCGCCCCGCGGGTCCGTCCCCCGCGATCGAAACGGTCAGAGAGTCGGTTTTTTCGCCCAAGAGGCTCCCGAGCATCGAACATGCGGTGAGAAGCCGTCCGAGCGCCGCCGTCGCCGTAGGCGCGGTTTTATGCACCTCGTGCGCTGTTTCGACGATCCCGCGGCTGTCGGCGACGACGATCCGGGCGCTTCCGTCCCTCGTCATCCCGCGCAGAAGCCGCGAAGTGATTTTCTTCTCGTTTTCCATCTTTCTTCTCTTTCAGTCTTTTTTTGCCCGCGCCGCGATATACCAGCGGTCCTCGTCGCCCGAGAGCGTGCCGGAATAGGGCGCGGGATAGGCGCCGATCCATTCAAACCCGGTTTCCGCGAGCGTCTTTTTCAGGGCGGCGAGCGAATACATCCGTTCGCGTTCAAGCCCCTCGAACCGACGGTACAGCCCCTTCGCCCCGCGTTTGAACAGCGTGATGCCGAAGTCGCACGTCCCCCGCCGGTAGCGGTTCTCCCAGACGCAGAAAACGTCCGGCGCCTCGAAAACGTAGGTCTTGTCGGCGTAGACGCGCTCAAACTTGCCTCTCGAGTTCACGTCGAAGAGAAAGAGTCCGTCGGGGTTGAGATAGTTACGCACGAGCGAGAAACAGCGCGCAAGATCCCGGCGGCTCGTCAGATGGTTGACCGTATCGAGACACGAAACCACCGCGTCAACCGTGCCGTAGAGCTCGAAATCGGTCATCTCCTGCTCGAGAAGAAGGATCCGCGACGAGATCTCCTCCCCCGCGTCCTCGCCCGCCTGACGCGCGCGATCGAGCATCTCGGGCGATCGGTCGACCCCGATCATGTCAAAGCCGCGTTTCGCGAGTTCGACCGTCATTCGTCCGGTGCCGCAGCCGAGGTCGAGGACGTCGGTGACCTTCCCCGCCGCGTGGCTGGCAAAGAACGCCTCCAGCCCGTCCGCCCACGCCGAATAGTCGATCTCGGCGTTCCATTCGTCGTAGTAGGGCGCGAGGATCGAATAGATGTCAGTCATCGAAATACCCCCCTTCCCGCGAGAAGCGGCGGATCACCTCGTCAGGCGAGAGCCGATCGCGCGCGAAAGCGCGCCGGAGCAACTCGGGCGGCAGGCAGTCGTCGTATTTCTCAAAGACAGGACACTCGCCGTCCCCGACGAGCGAGAGCGGATCGATCCCCTCGCGCTCCAGTTTGGCGATCAGGTCGCGTTCGAGTTTCTCGCCCGCGCCGTCCTTCACCTTAAAGGTTATGAAGCAGCAGCCCTCGGACGAGACGTCCGAGATCCCGAACTGCCCGGCGTTTTTTTGGAGGTAGCGCCGCACCGTGCGGAACGCGCGGGTGCCGAGCCACGGGAAGAGGACGTAGGACGAGCCGCCGATCGAAATCAGTAGTTTTTCGTCCATTCCCGTCCCCTTGGCGAGTTTGCGCGCCGAGGCGAGCCGCTCGCGGGCGTTGGGCATCAGGTAGGGGTATTCGGCGTCCGAGAGAAGCACCTCGCGCATTTTTTCAAGGACGCGCGTGTGGATCTCGCCGAAGCCGCCCGGCCAGGAGATCTCCATTTTCCCGTCGACCCCCTTGACGAAGATCAGGTGCTTTTCGACCTCGACCTCCAGCACCTCCCAGACCCGTCCCGCAAGGGCGAACCGGTCGCCGACGGGCGGCGGAGTGGTGATGGTGCCGATCTCGTCGGAACCGCAGCGGACGGTGAAGTCCTCGCTGTCCTGGAAGACGGCGTAGAACTTGAAACTACCGGTCAACCGCTCGCCGCGAAGCCCGACGATCAGCGTCTTTTCCTCGGTAAACTCGAGGTACTCGCGGTTGATCATCGAGACGAGCATCTCGCGGTAATCTTCCTTCGAGATATGCGAGAGCGGCGGCAGGGTCAGGACGCGTTCCGCCAGGTTTTTCGGCGTCTGTTCCCCGCCCGACGAAAGAATACTCATCGTCTGGTGAAACGCGAGACTGAAGGGCATCTCCTTTTTCGAGGGCGGTTCGATGAAGCGTTCCTCGGCGTAAAGCTGCACGAGCGCGATCCCGCGCAAGAGTTCCCACGGGATCAGTTTCGGGAGCGGGGTGTTCGGAAGGGCGCTTTCCTCGCGGAAAACCATCATCATCTCGGGCGGCAGATCGCGCCGTCCCGAGCGCCCGAGCCGCTGCAGAAAGGACGAAACGGAGGTCGGGGCGTTCAACTGCGCCACGCGCTCGAGCCGTCCGATGTCGATCCCGAGTTCCATCGTCACGGTGGCGCATGTCACGGCGCGACGGATCTCCTCGTCCTTCATTTTCATCTCCGCGTCCTCGCGAAGCGCGGCGGACAGGTTGCCGTGATGGATCAGGAAGATATCGTTTTCGTGCCGGTTCTTCGCAATCTGGCGGAGCGTCGCCGTGACGTATTCGGTCTCCTCGCGCGAGTTGGAAAAGACGAGGCACTTCTTGTCCTTGACGGTGTCGTACAGGAACTCGTACCCCGGGTCGATCAGGGCGACGCCCGGGCGCTTTTCCTTCTCGGCGTCGTCTGCGCCGGGGCGCTGTTCCTCGTTCGGGTTCTGGTAGTAGAAATGCTCCATACCGAGCCGCCAATGCAGTTTCGTTTCCGGCGGCGGGGGCGCCTGCGTTTTCCGTCCGCTCCCCGCCCCGAGCCATTCGGCGGCGGACGAAAGATCGCCGACCGTCGCCGAAAGCCCGATCCGGCGGGGCGACGAACCGATCAGCCGCGCCATCCGGCAA
>CAMJDE010000244.1 GCA_946404295.1 uncultured Clostridia bacterium
TTGGACAGATACTCCGCGACGGCGAGGGCGTTTTCGCAATGCCGTTTGACCCGGAGCGCGAGCGTTTCCAGACCGACGTTGATCAGAAAAGCGTTCTGCGGCGACTGGATCGAGCCGAGATCGCGCATCAGCTGTGCGACCGCCTTGGTGATGTACGCCATTTTTCCGAACTGCTTGGTATAGGTGATCCCGTGGTAGGAGTCGTCGGGGGTGGTCAGCCCGGGATATTTGTCGGCGTGCGCTTCCCAGTCGAAATTGCCGCTGTCCACGATGACGCCGCCGATCGTCATGGCGTGACCGTCCATATACTTGGTCGTCGCGTGGGTCACGATATCGACGCCGTACTCGAACGGACGGCAGTTGATGGGGGTCGGGAAGGTATTGTCAACGACGATCGGAACACCGTGACGGTGCGCCGCCGAAACGAACTTATCAAAATCGAGCACCGCGAGCGCGGGGTTCGAGATCGATTCGGCAAAGACGGCTCTCGTCTCGGGACGAAACGCCGCGTCGAGTTCCTCGGGGGTAGCGTCGGGGTCGACGAACGTGACCTCGATGCCCATTTTCTTCATGGTCACGCCGAGCAGGTTGAAGGTCCCGCCGTAGATCGCCGACGAAGCGACGATATGTTGACCAGCTGAAACGATATTGAAGAGCGCGATCAGGTTCGCCGCCTGCCCGGACGAGGTGAGCATACCTGCGACCCCGCCCTCAAGATCCGCGATCTTCGCGGCGACGGCGTCGCAGGTCGGGTTGGCAAGCCGGGAGTAGAAATAGCCGTTCTTTTTCAGGTCGAAGAGCATCCCCATCTCGTCGCTCGAATCGTACTTAAAGGTCGTCGACTGCACGATCGGCAGGATGCGGGGTTCTCCGTTTTTCGGCTGATAGCCGGACTGAATACATTTGGTATTGATCTTCATTGGTTTCTCCTTGTTCGTCAGACTTTATAACTGTCTTTCAGTCCGACGATGCGATTGAACGTGTTTTCGTATTTCGTGTCTTTGACAAAGTAACCGACCCGGACGAACTGGAACCGTTCGCCGGGCTTAACGTCGCGAAGCGACGCCTCTACGCGCGCAGAGGGCAGATCGGCGACCGACTCGACGTTCAGATAATCGCCGTACCCTTTCCCTTCGGGAATGTCGTTGACGTTCTCGATCGTAAAGAGTTCGTCGAAGAGTTTGACGTCGACGGGAACGCTCTCGCCCTCGGACAGCCAATGGATGGTCCCCTTGACTTTTCTGCCGTCCGCGGGATTGCCGTTTCCGGTCTCGAGATCCACGGTACAGAAAATCTCCTCGACCGAACCGTCGGCGGACAGTTTGACGTCCTCGTATTTCAAAAGGTAGCAGCCCATCAGGCGGACCTCTCCGCCGGGTTTCAGACGGAAGAATTTGGGGGGCGGCTCAAGTGTGAAATCGTCCGCGTCGATCAACAGATGCCGCGAGAACGGTACTTTCCGCGTTCCGAGTTCGGGGTGCTGCGGATGGTTCGGAAGGTCGAAAAACTCGGTCTTTCCCTCCGGATAGTTCGTGACGGTCACGCGGATCGGACGAAGGATCGCGACGCGGCGCGGCGCCGTCTCGTTCAATTCTTCGCGGATGCAATGCTCGAGCAGTTCGTGATCGACCAAACTCAACGCCTTGGCGACCCCGGCGCGCGATACGAAATCAAAGATCGATGCGGGCGTATATCCGCGGCGACGCAGCCCGCAGATGGTCGGCATTCGCGGGTCGTCCCACCCGTCGACAAGACCCGTCTCGACCAGCTCGCGGAGATACCGCTTGCTCATGACGGTATGGGTGACGTTCAGCCGCGCGAACTCGTACTGATGCGGGCGCGGGTCGAACCCGACGTGCTCGACGACCCAGTCGTAGAGCGGACGGTGATTTTCAAACTCGATCGAGCAGAGTGAGTGAGTGATCCCCTCTAAGGCGTCCTGGATCGGGTGCGCGAAGTCGTAGAGCGGATAGATGCACCATTTGTCGCCCTGCCGATGATGCGCGGTATGCACGATCCGATAGATCGCGGGGTCGCGCAGATTGATGTTCGGCGAAGCCATATCGATCTTCGCGCGCAGGGTTTTTGCCCCGTCGGGATATTCCCCGTTCTTCATTCGCTCGAACAGGTCGAGGTTCTCTTCGACCGAACGGTCGCGCCACGGGCTGGGCTTGCCCGGCTCGGTCAGCGTGCCGCGGTATTCGCGCATCTCGTCTGCGGAAAGATCGCAGACGTAGGCGTCGCCCTGCTTGATCAGTTTGACGGCGAACTCGTAGCATTGATCGAAATAGTCGGATCCGTAAAAAACGCCCCCGGTCGGTTCGGCGCCGAGCCAGCACAGATCCTCGTAGATCGACTTGACGAACTCGTCGCCTTCCTTGGTCGGGTTGGTATCGTCGTAACGAAGATTGAAGAGCCCTCCGTACTTCTTTGCCGTCTGGCTGTTGATCCAGATCGCCTTCGCGCTCCCGATGTGCAGATACCCGTTCGGTTCGGGCGGAAAGCGGGTGTGGATCTTCAGGGCGGGGTTCTCTTTCAGATCCTCGTCGATGATCTCGTGGATAAAGTTGTTTCCCATTTCTTCCATTTGCGAATTCCTTTCGTCAGATGGGATTGTAGTGATGGTAGTTTCGTTCGCGGGAAACGGTCGTCTTCGGACCGTGCCCGGGATAAACGGAGAGATCGGGGGGAAGCGCGAGCAGCCGCATGACCGAGTCGCACAGCGCGTCGTCCGAGCCACCGAAGAAATCGGTACGCCCGACCCCGCCGAAAGCGAACAGCGTGTCGCCCGAGAAAAGAGCGTTCTGCCCCAAAAAGCAGACCGAGCCGACCGTGTGCCCCGGGGTGTGCAGAACGGTCAGTTTCTCCCGTCCGACGGCGATCTCTTCCCCGTCCTCAAGCGTCCCGTCGGCGTCGCCGTAGTCTCCCGTCGGAAGACCGAGAAGGTCCGCGACGTTTGCCACGGGATCACTGAGCGCGTAGCGGTCGAACCGACCGATCAGGACCGGGGCTCCCGTCGCCGCCTTCCATTCGCGAAGCGTCAACATGTGATCGGCGTGCGCGTGGGTCAGAAGAATGGCGGACAGCCGGCGCGCGGCTTGTCCGAAGATCGGAGCCGTCGCCTCGGGGGAAGCGGAGGGGTCGATCAGGACCGCGCCGGTTTCGGCGTCGTCGGTATACAGATAACAGTTCGAGCCGATCCCGCGACCCGGAAAAGTCAGGATCCTTCCCATTCGTCATCCTCCTCTTTTCAACCTAATATTATATCATCCCCGATCGCGTTTGTCTACC
>CAMJDE010000245.1 GCA_946404295.1 uncultured Clostridia bacterium
GCTGACGCTCTCTTCGGGCGACTCGCTCGGAGAAGGCGACAAGTGGGACGAATTTGATTACGGACATCTCTGATCCGCTGAAACAGGAGATAAAAACGATGCAAAAAATAATTGTAAAACCCCGCGTTCTGATCCCCGTTCTGATCCTGGCGGCGGCGCTCGCGCTCGTCCTGCTCTTTACGCTTCGCGGCAACGCCGACGAACCGAAGGGCGAGTTCGCCGACTACGCCTGGCAGTCCGTCTCGAACGACACCCTCGAATCGGATATCACCGCGCTCCGGTTCCTGTTCACGATCGGGAACCTCAACTATACCCGCGTGGGCTTCGTCCTCTCGAAGACCAACGCCAATCCGACGGAGGGCGTCGACGGCTGTCACGTCAGCGAGGCGACGAAGGTCTACTCCTCCGTTTCGGCGGACGGAAAACAGTATACGGCGGACGCGGATCGCTACTGGGTCGCGCTCAAGGTGACGGGCATTCCGAATGCCGATTTTGACCAACCGATCTACGCAAGACCCTTCGTCGACGACGGCGAGGGGATCCGTTACGGAACGACGCACGCCCTCTCGGTCGAGGGCGCCTTCGCGATCCCGGAGCTGCAAACGCAGATCGCGGCGTTCGGCGGCTCGGATTTCGGTACGGGCAGCATCCGCGCCGATCTCGGCGGCTCCTACGCCGTGCCGTCGCAGCACCCCACGCAGGGGCAGCACCCGCGCGTCCTCTTCACGTCGGCGAGCATCGACGGGCTGAACGCCGCGCTCGCGAGCGCGACCGACGAAGCCAAGTCAATCTACAACGCCGCGCTTGCCTCCTCTCCCGACGGAGTGATTGCGGATGACGAATTTGACAAGGAGACCGATCAGTCGCTTCTTGCCACGATCCAGTTGCTTGCGCTCGATTACCGGATGACGGGGAACCCCTATTCGGGCTACCGGGCGATCTACGCGATCAAAAACGTCCTGAAAACCCTGACCGACAGCTGGACGGGTCACGACGATACCGCCCACCGTTACTACGGGTACGCGATGTATATCACTGCTTGCGTCTACGACTGGTGCTACGACCTTCTGACCCCGACCGACAAGGATCAGATCGTCCTCGGCGTACAGGAAAAGATCTGCAAGGTCGGGATGACGGTGCAGTACGCCGTCGGATTTCCGCCGACGGGTGCCGACGCCGTTTCGGGTCACGGCACGGCGTTCCAGATCCTGCGCGACTATCTCGCGTTCGCCATCGCGATCTACGACGAGTATCCCGGCTGGTGGAATATGATCGCCGGGCGGTTCTACGCGGAATACGTTCCGGTCCGCAATACCTTTTACGAAGCGGGGCTCAACCCGCAGGGCGTTTCGCTCTACCTGTCGAGCAAAACCTTCGCCGATCTCTACTCCGCGTGGCTCGTCAAGGCGGCGACCGGCGTCTTCCCCTACGAGAGCGAAACGAATATGAAACAGGTCGCCCGCACGATCTTTTCCTACGAATTGCGCGTCAACAACGGTGGTCTTTACGGTTTCGCTTCGGGCGACGACCATCCTCCGTACGGTGCTTTCCTCGATTACGGGCAGATCGCCCTGATCTCGTCGTATCTCTTCAACGATTCGACGATGCGCGCGCAGGTGGAATACGATTATAACCACGCCTCACCTTCCGTGACTTCGCGCACGATGGGCTCGAGTTACACGAACTTTTCCGGTTCTCTGACCGAAACGACGACCGTCGCAGAGTATCTGATCTGCTCCTCGTCCGGACTGGAACCGGCGGCGGATCGGCACGAGGGGATGGACCTGATCCTCTATAACGGCGGCTGGCTCGGGCAGATCATCGCCCGGAACACTTGGGAAAGAAGTCAGGCGGCGGTGTTGATGAAGATCGGGCAGCGCACCGTGGCGAACCACGACCACTACGACGCCGGCTCGTTCCAGATCTTCTACAAGGCGATGCTGGCGGGCGATTCGGGCGTCTACGACGTTTACGGAAGCGACCATCACAAGTATTATCACCAGGCGACCATCGCGCACAACAGTCTCCTGATCTACAATCCGTCGCACTCGGCGACCGACGGCGGCTATTACAGCGGCGGGCAGGAGCGGCTGAACGACGCGAATCTGTCCAACTGGCAGAGCGAAACCTATAAGACGGGCGACGTGACCGGCGTCTCCTACGGCTACGCCGATCAGGCGAAGACGACCCCGACCTACGCCTATCTCGCGGGCGATATCGCCGCGGCGTACCCCTCCTCGACGGTATCGGAGGTCACGCGCCGGATGCTGGTCGTCTACGACACCGACGACACGACCGTCCCGATGTTCTTCTTCGTCTTCGACAACATCACCTCTGACTCGGGCAGTTACAAAAAGACCTTCCTCCTGCACACCAGATACGAGCCCGAGATCCCCGACGGGTATGACGAAAACGACAAGATCTGGGAGGTCTACAACGGAGGCGCGACGCTGCGGATCCAGAACGTGATCGGCAACGGCGTCTCGATCACCCCTGTCGGTGGCGTTGTCAAAACAGACGACAAGTATAATTGCGCCAATTCCGAAAACTACAGTGTAAACGGCAGTCAGCTCTGTCCTCCGCACCTCTACAACGACAATTATTGGGGACGCCTTGAAATCAGCCCCGCGACCGGCAACACGACCGATCAACTGCTCAACGCGATGTACGTCTGCGACACGGAGAAAGCGGTCGATCTGGTCGCGACGGCGATCGATACCAACGTCGTAAAGGGCGCCGCGATCGGCAACACCGTCGCGGTCTTCGTGACCAGCGCGACCAGGCGCACGACCGAGTTCAGCTTTACCGCCTCCGGCTCGGGGACCAAGAACTACTACGTTTCGGGCGTCGCCGAGGGCGACTGGACCGTCTGCGTCGGCGGGGAACCGATCAACGTCGCGACGGCGACCGAAGAGGGCGGATTCATCACCTTCTCCGCGCCCGCCGGATCGGAGATCACGCTCCGCCCCGGCGCGCCGAACGTCACGGTCGAGAACGGTCTGCCCGAGAACGGGTGGGACGAGTTCAGTTTCTCGAACGTCGTCAACCCGTAATCCGGAGCGCCGAACAAACCACAAACGGAGGAAAACAGAATGAAAACATACAATCCCCTTGAAAAATGGTACGCTCTTCCGACAGGGGCGACCGAAACCCCGGCGGAATAAACCCGGTACCCCCGTCCCGCCTTGCGCGGGACGGGGGTACTGCTGTCAATCGGGGGATTTTTCCTCGCTGTGCTCGTCAAAATCCCGGTCGCCGTCGCATAGTCGTCCGGG
>CAMJDE010000246.1 GCA_946404295.1 uncultured Clostridia bacterium
TCGGGCGCGTCCGGGGCGTTCCCTTTCACGACGAGGTCGATCTGATCGCCGACCGTGTCGTATCCGCCGTCCCAGAAGATGTAAGAGACGGTCGAGCCGAGCAGTTCGTTCGCGCGCGCGTTGCGCTCGTAGACCATCTGTTGGATCTTGGGAGTCACGCCGTCCTCGATCGAATCGGGACCCTTGATGTAGATATCGTTTTTGGACGACTTCTCCGCCGTCGTGTGGTTGCTCATCTCAAACTTGAGGGTGCGGTCCCTTTCGGAGATCAGCTTGATCTTCGGGGACTCCAGTTCCCACTTGCCGGCGGTGGTCGCCTCGACGGTGGTCTCGGCGGTTGTGACGCCCGGCTCCGCCTCGGTCGATCCGACGTCAGCCGTTTCGGGCGCAGCGGTCGTCCCGACGGTCTCCTCGCTCTTGCCGCAGGACGCGAAAACGAGAGCCAGAAGAACGAAACACAGGAGCAGGGACAGCGATTTGGTCAATTTGTTCACGGTTTTCTCCTCCTAATCCGATACGCGAACGCGCGGTTCAAAACGCGTTCACTTTAGATTTTTATTATACAACATTTCCAAAAACATTGCAAGAAAAACAGATCGCTGCGCCGAAAAATCAGCGAAAAGAACAAAAAGCAAACGTTATTTTGTGCGAAATATCCAAACGAAAAAGCGGGGGGTTCGCCTTGCAAGAAAAGCAGTAAAGATCGGTGTTTTCGTTATGTTTTTGTGGTTTTGGCGACGTTTATCTTGGCATTTTCTTGATTGCAACATAAGAGAAACCGTCGGTTTAACCAAACGTTGCTTTTCGTGCAATCCCTGCGGCAATCATCAACGACGGCGCAAGCCGTCCATTCACGGAGCCGCCAACGGCGGCGAAGCTTCACGACGCGGAGCGTCAATTCACGGAGCCGCCAACGGCGGCGAGAATTCATGACGCGGAGCGTCATTTCACGGAGCCGCCAACGGCGGCGAGAATTCATGACGCGAAGCGTCAATTCACGGAGCCGTCGCAGACGGCGAGAATTCACGACGGCGCAAGCCGTCAATTCACAGAGCCGCCAACGGCGGCGAAGCTTCACGACGGCGGATGCCGTCAATTTATCGAAAAACGAATGAATTGCCTTCGGCATGAATTGCGGGCTACGCCCGCATGAATTGAACGGCGACGCCGTTCGTGAATTGCGATCGGTGATCGCATGAATTGCCGCTTCGCGGCATCGGCGGACAGATCACGCAAAAAAGCACCCGCCGAGCGGGTGCTTTTTTTGCGTTCGCCGAACGAGTGGGTCAGTTGACCGTGACGAGAGAGGCGTCGGTGAGGGTGAAGGTCGCGGAGGCGGGGACGCCGTCGCGGGTATAGTTGACGGTGACGGTATCGCCGACGCGGCAGGTCAGCATAATGTCGACGGCGATATAACTGCGGTCGATCGCGTAGGTCTTCTCCCCTATCTTGATCGAGTTGACGACGTCGCCGGTTTTCAGCACGCCGTCGGCGGGTTTGCCGCTCTGCACCCCGGTCAGGTAAACGGTCTCGCGGATCCTGGTCGTCCCGGTATCGGGGTCGAAGTACGCCGCCGAACCCGAGACGCCGAGCGTGATGCCGAGCATACACTTCTTCGGGCTCTTGACGGTCTCGCCGTCGCAGGTCTCGATGATGTTGTCGGCGACGTAGGTCGCGATGTTCGAGGGGATGGCGTAGCCGATATTTTCGACCGAACTCGAATTGATCTTCGCGTTGACGATGCCGATCAGGCGCCCGTCCTCGTCGAAGAGCCCGCCGCCGCTGTTGCCCGAGTTGATCGCGGAATCGACGCGCAGGAGTCGATAGGAGACGATCGAGACGTTGTCGCACGCCTGCATCTGGATATACTCGGAATCGACCGAAACGACGCCGCGCGTGACCGAAATGCCCTCTCCCTCGGCGTTGCCGATCGCGATGGCGGTGTCGCCCACGGTGAGCAGGTTGGAGTCGGCGACGCTGACGGCGAGCGCCGAACTGTTCTTGATGACGTCGCTGTCCGTGACCTTCAGAACCGCGATATCGTAGTTCATCGAGCCGCCGAGATAGGTCGCGTCGATCGCGTAGCGCTCGCTCTCGCTCCCGTAGAGGTAGACCTTGATCGCGTCGCTGACGTGATCCTCGGTCAGAGCGGCGTAGTAGTAAACGACGTGGTAATTGGTGATGATATAGGCGTCGCCCTTCTCCTTATCGAGCCGATAGATGACGCCCGAACCCGACTGTTTCGCCTCTTTGGTGGTGGTTCCTCCGCCGCCCATGCCGAACCAGCCGCCGTAGTTCGTGACCTGATACTCGAACGAGCAGGTGACGCTGACGCTCGCGAGCAGCGAATTGCTGATCCGCGCCGACGCCGGAGCGATCCCGGCGCGGGCGAGGTCGCCGTCGTCGTAGGAAAGGTATTCCTTTAAGAAATCGAGCAGACTCCCCTCAAAACCCGCCTCGCGCGCCGCGGCGTAGACGTCGGAGAGCGAAAGATCGTCGCCCTTAAGAGAAGCAAGCCACGATTCCTCGTCTCCGGTATAGCCGTTCTCGACGGCGATCTCGTAGGCGGAGAGTCCGTCGCCGCCCTCGCCGAACGCCGTGCAGGAGGCAAACGACAAAACGAGCAGAATGGGAAGAATGAACGCAACGATCTTTTTCATTTTCAGCCGTCCTTTTCTGATTTGAGCCGGGACCGCGCCCGACCCTGACATTTTTCATTGTAACACCGAGATAAGGCAAAAGTGAAACGAGAAAATGTGTATTCCGTGAACGAAACGAAAACTTTTTTGTAAATCGGGCGGATTGATTTGTCGGAAAACCTTTACAAACCTCTTCCTATTTGTTATAATAGAGGCGGAAAATCTCGGATTAAGCGACAAAACGCAAAGGAGACGACCATGGGAAACGAAAAGAACGCGGGACGGCAATTTCAGTTTGAAATGACGGTACGGCACGGGGAGGGACGGCTGATCCCCACCCTGATCCGCGACGGATGGATGTCGTTTGTCGGAGTGCTGTCGGGGAAAGTGCGGATCCAGGCGGGTCTTTTCTCGCGCGAGGCGTCGGAGGGCGAGATCCTGTTCGTCGCGCCGTCGCGCCTGCTCTTCTGCGAGACGGTCGACGGGCCCGCAGAGGTCCGGCTGATGACCTTTCACGAATCGATCCTCTCGCAGAATATGGACACGATCGAGTCGGAACTCCTCTATATGCTGACGGTGCAGGCGAAAAACCTGCGCTTCACCTTCAACGC
>CAMJDE010000247.1 GCA_946404295.1 uncultured Clostridia bacterium
ATCTCCGAGACCTTCGGGTTTGAGTTGCTCGGCTCCTGCTCCGATCACCTCTACGCGTGGCAGTATATGTTCAAGGGCTCGGACGGCTCGGACTTCCACCTGAACGACTACGGTCGCGCGATCAACACCTACCGGATGTATACCCACCTTTGCGAAAAACTCGGATTGACCCCCGTCTCGATGAAGGCGTACGGCACGACCTTCTCGGGCTGCCTCTTCGAGTAAAGACGAGTAAAGAAAAGGAAAGGAGCAAAACGCGGATGTCCTTTGTGACTTGGTTGAAACAGTCTCCCTTCGCCGCCCCGTGGTTCGACGCGATCCTCTTCGGCGTGCTTCTCTTTGAGGTACTGCCGTTCTTCCTTCGCGCCCGGGGGGCGCGGATCGGCTTTACGGCGGCGTCGCTTGGCTGTCAGGTCGGTCTGCTCGTCTCCTGCCTTTATCTCGGCGCGGCGCTGAACGAGACGCTGATCGCCCTGACGCTGGCGGCGCTCTTTTCCGCCGCGTCCTCGCTTCTCGAATACCGCCTGTTCGACCGTCCGACGGTCGAGGAGGAGTGCAAAGTCAAGGCGGCGGAAGCCGCGCAACTCGCCCGCGAGAGGGCGGAGGAGTTCGTTCTTCCGATTCCCCCGGCGGAAAAGACCGCCGACCCGAACCCCGAGAGGGAAGAGGCGGTTTCCGACCCCGCGGACGGAAAAACCCCCGTCCCCGCGACCGCAGAAGGGGGGGATAACGAACAATGACCTTCAACTCGATCCCGTTTCTGATCTTCTATCCCTGCGTCCTGCTCGGCTATTTCGGGAGCCGCCTGCTCCCCGAGAAGATCGGCAAACAGGCGCGCTGGATCTTCCTGCTTCTCGCGAGTTACTTCTTCTATATGTACTCCCAGCCGGCTCTGATCGTCCTGATCCTCTTCACGACGGTCGTCTCCTGGGTCTCCTCGCTCTCGATCGAAAAACTGGACGGCAAGATCGCGTCGGGCGCGCTCTCCGAGGGGGAGATCACCCGCGCGAAACGCAAAAAGAAACTGCTCCTGACCCTGACCCTCGTCTCGTCGCTGGGCGTACTGTTCTTCTTCAAGTATTTCATCTTCCTCGCCGAGAGCGTGTTCGGGATCGTCGGGCTCTTCACGGGACAGACCTATCGCGTCACTCTGAACCTGATCCTCCCGGTCGGTATCTCCTTCTACACCTTCCAGACGCTCTCCTACGCGATCGACGTCTACCGCGGTTCGATCCGCGCAGAGCGCCATTTCGGCTACTACGCCCTCTTCGTCTCCTTCTTCCCGCAGCTGGTCGCCGGACCGATCGAGCGCCCCGCCAACCTGCTCCCGCAGCTGCGCACCCGGCTCCCCGTCACGAGCGAGGACGTCGGTTACGGGCTCCGGAAGATGATGCTCGGCTTCTTCAAGAAGATCGCCGTCGCAGACCTGATCTCGGTCTACGTCAACTCGATCTACAACGGACTCGACGGTTTCGAGACGGTCCCCGCCCTCGGCGTGGTGATCGCGACCCTGCTCTTCGCCGTGCAGATCTACTGCGATTTCTCGGGCTATACCGATATCGCGATCGGCTGCGCCCGGATCATGGGCATCCGGCTGATGAAGAACTTTGACCGCCCCTATACCGCGAAAACCGTCCGCGAGTTCTGGGGGCGCTGGCATATCTCGCTCTCGACCTGGTTCCGCGACTACCTCTACATCCCGCTCGGCGGCAGTCGGTGCGCCAAATGGCGGCATCTTCTGAACGTGACGATCGTCTTTCTCGTCTCGGGGCTCTGGCACGGGGCGGCGTGGACCTTCGTCATCTGGGGCGCGCTCCACGCGCTCTATCAGGTGATCGGGATCCTGACCCTCCCGCTTCGCAACCGCCTGCTCGGGAAGATGAAACTCTCCCCGGACGGCAAGGTCGTCGGCGCGCTCCGCACCTTCAACACCTTCCTCCTCGTCGACTTCGCGTGGCTCTTCTTCCGCGCGAACACGACCTCCGACCTTCTGAAACTCCTGTCCGCCCTCGTCTCGCCCGCGAGTTGGCGGGTCGCGGTCCCGGACGTCCTCTCAACGATGGGACTGACGGTCCCGGCGATCCTGCTGCTCGTCCTCTCGCTTCTGCTCCTGCTTCTCGTCGATCGCCTGATCCTCCATCACGACGAGCCCTCGGGCGCGCGGAACTTCACGCTCCGCTGGGGATTCGTCGCCGTCACGTGGATCGTCGTCTTCGCCTGGACGTACCTCTTGGCGAACGACCTGACCTCCACCTTCATCTACTTCCAATTCTGACGGACACGATATGAAAAGCAAAGCCAAGATCGCCCTCCCCCTGATCCTCGCCCTCGTTCTGATCCTGTCTCCGCTCGCCGTCCTCGTCGGGGTCTACCTCGGCACGGAGAGCGTCTACCAAAACACCTTTTACGGCGAACTCGACGACAAATACGACGCGCTCTATTCCGCCAAGGGCGAGAAGATCGTTCTGATCGGCGGCTCGTCGGTCGCCTTCGGCTACGACAGCAAGACGCTATCCGACCTCTTCGACCGCCCCGTGATCAATTTCGGGCTCTACGCCGAACTCGGCACCAAACTGATGCTCGACCTCGCCGAGGACGCGATCCGCGAGGGCGATATCGTCCTCGTCGCCCCGGAACTCGACGCGCAGACGCTCTCGCTCTACTTCAACGGCGGCGCGACCCTGCGCGCCCTCGACGAAAACCGCGGGATGCTCCGCGGGATCAAGCGCGAGAACCTGTCCTCTCTCTGGGGCGCGCTCTGGTCGGTCACGGGCGAAAAGATCCGCTACCTGAAAAACGGCGCGCCCGACCCCGCGGGGGTCTACAACGCGCGCAACTTCAACGAGGCGGGCGATCTCGTCTACGGCAGGGAACAGAACGTGATGAACGGCTACTACGACCCTACGACCCCCGTGATCCCCGACAAGTCGATCGTCTCGCGCGATTTTCTCGATTATCTGAACGCCTTTATCGACAGGGTCGAGGGGCGCGGCGCGACCGTCTACTACGCTTTCTGCCCGATCAACGCGATGGCGCTCTCGACCGACGAGAACGGGGAAGAGACTCCCGCCGCCCTCGACGCGCTCTCGATCGACTACGACGAAACGAAGGGAAAGATCACCGGCGTCTCGCTCTCCTACGATCTGCTCGACCGCTGCGACGCCTTCGAGTACTGGCTCGAACGCAACCTGCATTGCGAGATCCTCGGGCACATGACCGATTTCGTCTATCCCCCGAACTACTTCT
>CAMJDE010000248.1 GCA_946404295.1 uncultured Clostridia bacterium
CTATGTTGTCGTCTATGTATTTAAATAATCAGACGGACAGGTATGCGTCAAAAAGCCGTCAAGTTTGTTTCCTCGCTCTGCAAGCGCTTTTTCGATTGCCGCTTTTTGTTCGGCGTCCGGCATCTCGTCGTCAAAGAAGGGAAGTCCCTTTTCCAGACAGCGCAGTTTGTCAACGCTATGCGCGCCGCCGATCGTCATAAACTGCTTCCCGTTGAAGTCATAGACTTCTCCGTCTTTGGCAAAGAGCAGGTTGGGATAATTCGGCTCGTAATAGACAACGCCGCCGCAAAAAGTCTGAATCCCGTAGGTGGCGATCGTTTCGGGGCGTTTCTCCTTGTTCCCGTAAATACAGAAGAGCGTAACCCCGACCTCGTTCAACTGTTTTTTCAGCTTGTCGTCCCGTTCGTCCATATAGTAATTGAATCCGGCGTCGCCGAGAATGACGATCACGTCTTTCCGGCGCAGGCAATTCGTTTTGCAAAACTCGATCAGTCCCTTGAAATGCCGGTGCTTGTCGCCCGTAATGTAATACCGCGGAGGAGGATCGTCATTTGCGTTTGGCAACTCGGTTTTCGTTTTCTGTTTCAGCCGCTGCAGGATCTCGTTGCTCCCCGTCGCGGAGAGACCGCTTGCCATTCCGCAAAGCGCGGCGCCGACAACCGAGTTCGTCACCATGTACGACGGTTCCGCCAAAAACACGATGACGCCGATAACCGAACCGACCAAAGCTGAGATCAGGGGATATGCGTTCTTCAGTTTGTCCGAGTAGTTGCTCGTCCGTTTCAAAAGTTCAATCAATCCGTAGCACGTCGCGGCGATCGCCGGGATGCTGCATACTTCAAATCCTTCCATTTTCTTTTTCTCCTTCTTTGATTTGTTTTTTCGTTTTCTTGGGTGGGCAGCATTCGTCCAACCGCTGGAAGAACCGACTTGATTTAGACGCGGACCGTTCGAGCGGTTCGTGCCGATTCAGGATCGTTTCGATCAGTCTCATTACAATCCCGGCTTCTTCATACCGCTGCGGCGGATATTCCAGTTCCAGTTCGTAATCCGTCTTTCCGAGATATCGGTTCCGATCCAGAACCAGAAACACGCGGTCTTTCAGTTCGGTTTCAAACCGTTCCGTGAGCAGATCGCCTCTCATTGTCAGCAGCGTTCCCTCATATTCAAGAGACTCCGGAACGTTTTGGATCCGGAACGACTCTTCGATACTGCAATCCGATTCGTCCTCCGAGTGCGTCTTGACCGTTCCGAGGTACTGCCCGTTTTTCTCGCGGATCCGAATGGTCGTGTTTTTCTTCTGAAACGCCCGGTCGTCGGTATCGTAATAGTAGTTTCGCTGTTCCCGCGGCGGCATTCCGTCAAAGAACAATTGGTAAAGGAGTTGGAACTCATTTTCAAACAGCAGTATCTTTTTTTCACATTCCACGGTCGTCATCTCAAACCCTCCTTTTCTTTCCGGTAACGCCGAGATCCAAACGTTCCACCAGCTCGATCTGGGACGGCTGCTGATACGCGGGAAGCACCTGTCGGCACAGGGCGGCGACTTCCGCTTTGCTTTCGAACAGCCCCGAGATCCGCAAGCCGATCCCCTGCGTATCTTTTTCGGGGTAGCCGTACGCCAACACGTCCTCGACGCGCGGATCGGTCGAGAGCGCGTTTTCGATCTCTGCGGGATAGATATTCATTCCGCCTCGGATAATCATTCCGTCCTTTCTTCCAACGACGTACAGAACGTCGTCCTCGTCAATACGTGCCATATCGCCGGTAAAGAGCCATCCCTTTTTCAGCTTTGCCTTCGTCTGTTTCGGATCGTCGAAGTATCCAAGCATTACGTTCTCTCCCCGAACGACCAGTTCTCCGATCACGTCGGGAACGTGGATCTCGTTGCCGGATTCGTCGGCAATATAGAATTGAACGTTCTTGATCGGAACCCCAGTTGCCGTAGGACAAGCGTCAAACCATTCCGCCGGCAGGTAAGCCACGCGGGGCGACGCTTCGGTCAGCCCGTATCCGCAATAGATTGCCGCGCCGGGAAAACCGTCCCGGATGGTTTTGGCGGCGCCCCTCGTCATACACTCGCCACTGACGGACAGCAAACGGACGTTGTTCGGGTTCCGTTTGGAAAACCCGGCAAGCGTTGCGAGAATCGACGGGGTGCTTCCGAAAGCGGTGATCTGCTCGTCCCGAAACAGTTTCAGGATCCGCAGGGGCTGAAACTGCCCGGACGCAAAGACGATGTCCGCGCCGTTCCAGAGCGACACGAGCAGATCACAGGTCAGGGCGGAGGAATGATACAGCGTTCTCGCAATCAGAACCCTGTCCTCGTCGTTGACGGGATAATAGCCCGAGATGCTCTTGACGTTGGCAAGCAGATTTCGGTCGGTCAGCATGGCGCCTTTGGGTTCCCCCGTACTACCGGAGGTAAACAGAATCGCCGCGACGTTCTCCGGAACGGTCTTGCGTCCTTTCCCGGGGAGTCTGACCAATCGGAACGAGGAGTTCTGATCGGTAAACAAGGCGGGGATATCCGCCCGTTCAATGATCTTTAAGCAGGCGTCTTTCCCGTATCTTCTCGGAAGAGGGATGACCGGGATTCCGGCGGCGAAACCGGCAAGGATCCCGATCGCCGTCGCCATCTCCGATTCGCAGAAGATTCCCATATACGGGAGTTTCGGGAACCGTTCCGCACAGGTTTCGGCGAAAATGACCACCTGCTCGTAGGTCATTGTCGCGTTGCCTTCCTTGATCGTTTTCTCGGGATACCGCATCATGCGTTCCCGTAACTGTTCCCAGAGTTTCATACTTTCCCCTCCATTTTCTCAACGAATCCCGTCAAGATTGTTTGCTCTTTTTTCCTGAGATCCAAAAGAGCGTCCTGAATCCCGTCAAGGAGATTCGTTTTTCTCGTTTTCTGAAAGATTGCGTACATCATTCTCGCACGGTTTGCTTCGTCAACAAGCGGGGCGTACCGTTCGCTGAACGCCGGCATCCAGCCGTGCCTTTTTTCAATGACTTTCAGCCGTTCCAGCATACATCGCTTATGTTCCCAGACCGGGCGCAGCGCCCGCCAGTCCATTTTGTCGACCGGAATGCTCCCGTCTTTCAGTTTGCCAACGTACATGGCAAGCAGGTCGTGCACTGCGACTCCATCCACCCAACTGTCGCTTTCCAGCGAAACGGTATCAATCGTCGCTTCCAGATGTTCTTTCAGATAATCCAGAATCAGCGGCTCGTCCAGTTCGA
>CAMJDE010000249.1 GCA_946404295.1 uncultured Clostridia bacterium
CGGACATCGCCGCCTCGATCTTTCAGGCGGTGGTGACCCAGACCGTCTCGGGGCTCGCGTGCGGAAAACCCATCCGCGGCAAGGTCGCCTTTCTCGGCGGGCCGCTCCACTTCCTGCCCGAACTGAAAAAGGCGTTCGTCAAGACGCTGAAACTCGCCCCCGAGGACGTCGTGGACCCCGAGAACTCGCATCTGTTCGCCGCGCTCGGCGCCGCGATGAACCGCGACGGGGGAGCAAAGATTTCCTTCTCCGACCTTCTGACCCGGCTCGCGGAGCAAACCGGGTGCGATTTTGAATCCAAGCGTTTGGATCCCCTCTTTTCGGGGGAAGATGAATACGGAGCGTTCCTCGAACGGCACGCCCGCGCCCGCGTCGGGCGCGGCGATCTTTCGTCGTACGCGGGGCGCTGCTATCTCGGCATCGACGCCGGATCGACCACGACCAAACTCGTCCTGATCGGCGAGGCGGGCGAACTGCTCTACACCTTCTACCGCAACAATCAGGGCAACCCCGTCAAGACGGCGATCAAGGCGATGGAGGAACTCGAAAAGGCGCTTCCCGCCGGGGCGAAGATCTCGGGCGCCTGCTCGACCGGGTACGGCGAGCAGCTGCTCAAATCCGCGTTCTCGCTCGATCTGGGCGAGGTCGAGACGGTCGCCCACGCGAAGGCGGCGATGTTCTTCGATCCCGAGACCGACTGCGTGCTTGACATCGGCGGGCAGGATATGAAGTGCATCCGGCTGAAAAACGGAACGGTGGACAGCATTATGCTGAACGAGGCGTGCTCGTCGGGCTGCGGCTCCTTTATCGAAAACTTCGCCGAATCCCTCGGGCTTTCCGCCGAGCAGTTCGCCCGCGAGGCGATCTCGGCGACGGCGCCGGTCGACCTCGGCACGCGCTGTACCGTCTTTATGAACTCGAAGGTCAAGCAGGCGCAGAAGGAGGGCGCGTCGGTTTCCGACATTTCGGCGGGGCTCGCCTACTCGGTCATCAAGAACGCGCTCTACAAGGTCATTCACCTGACCGACGCGAAGGCGCTCGGGCGGCACATCGTCGCGCAGGGCGGCACCTTCTACAACCACGCCGTTCTCCGCGCGCTCGAAAAGATCGCGGGGGTCAACGTGATCTGCCCCGACATCTCCGGGGTGATGGGCGCCTTCGGCGCGGCGCTGATCGCGCGCGAAAACGACGACGGGCGCCCCTCCTCGATCCTTTCGTTCGAGGAGATCCGCAATCTCTCCTACACCGGCACCACCACGCGATGCGGCGGGTGCGAGAACAACTGTCTCCTGACCGTCAACACCTTCTCGGGCGGGCGGCGCTATATCACCGGCAATCGCTGCGAGAAAAAGATCGCGTCGGGCGGGACGGCAAAGCGCGGCGAGGACCTCTACGCCTACAAGCGCGAGCGGCTCTTCGGCTACGAACCGCTCCCCGCATCCGAGGCGAAGCGCGGCGTCGTCGGGATCCCGCGCGTCCTCAATCTCTACGAAAACTATCCCTTCTGGGCGACCTTCTTCCGCGAACTCGGCTTCCGCGTGATCCTCTCGCCCTACGCCAGCCGCAAGATCTACCAACTCGGGATGGAGTCGATCCCCTCGGAATCCGAGTGCTATCCCGCGAAACTCGCCCACGGTCATATCGAGTGGCTGATCCGGGAGGGGGTCGGGACCATCTTCCACCCCTCGGTCTTCTACGAATACCGCGAGAACGAGAACCCGAAGAACAGCTACAACTGTCCGATGGTCATCTCCTACCCCGAGAACATCAAGAACAATATGGAGGACGTGATGGCGGGCAAGGTCCGCTATCTGCACCCCTTCCTGACCTTCAAGAACGAGCAGGAGATCGCCCGGCGTCTGGTTTCGATCTGCCGCGAGGCGTGGTCGATCCCCGCGCACGAAGTCCGCGCCGCCGCGCACCTGGCGTGGGCGGAGCAGAGACGGGCGAAAGCCGATATCAGGAAAAAGGGCAGGGAACTGCTCGACCGGATGGAAAAGACCGGCGAACGCGGTCTCGTGCTCGCGGGGCGTCCCTACCATATCGACCCCGAGATCAATCACGGGATCCCCGAAATGATCGCGTCGTTCGGTTTCCACGTCCTTTCGGAGGACTGCCTGCCTCCGGTCGACCGCACCGACCGACCGCTCCGCGTCCTTGACCAATGGATCTACCACTCCCGGCTCTACGATGCGGCGGAGTTCGTCGCCTCCCGCGACGATCTCGAAATGATCCAACTCAACTCCTTCGGCTGCGGGCTCGACGCCGTCACGACCGATCAGGTCGCCGAGATCCTGCAGAACGCCGGAAAGCCCTATACCGTTCTGAAGATCGACGAGGTGAACAACCTCGGCGCGGCGCGCATCCGCATCCGCAGTCTGATCGCCGCGATGAAGACCAAGCGCCCCGCCTGCGTTCCCGAACCGAAGGAATACAAGTTCGAGCGGCGCGAGTTCACCCGCGAGATGAAGGAGAGCGGCTATACCATCCTCGCCCCGCAGATGTCGCCCCTGCATTTCAATATCCTGCGCCCGGTCTTCCGTCGGTACGGGTACAACGTCGAACTGCTCGACGACGCGTCGAAGAACGCGATCGACCTCGGGCTGAAATACGTCAACAACGACGCCTGCTACCCTTCGGTCATTATGGTCGGACAGATGATGGAGGCGGTCACGTCGGGCAAATACGACCCGAACCGGCTTGCCCTGATGATGTCGCAGACCGGCGGCTGCTGCCGCGCGAGCAACTATATCGGGTTCGTCCGCCGCGCGCTCGGAATGGCGGGCTTCCCCGACGTTCCGGTCATCTCTCTCAGTTTCGGCGGGATCGAGCGCAACTCGGGCTTCAAACTTTCGGTCCCGATCCTGCGCGACACCGTGCGCGCGATCGTCGTCGGCGATATCTTTATGCGCTGTCTCTATCGCGTCCGCCCCTACGAGATCACGCCCGGCTCGGCAAACGCCCTGCACGACAAGTGGGAAAAGATCGCGATCGACGCCCTGACGAACCCGAAAAAGAGAATGCCCTTCGGCAAACTCTGCCGCGAGATCGTGCGGGCGTTCGACGAATTCCCGATCGACGAAACCAAAAAGAAGCCGAAGATCGGCATCGTCGGCGAGATCCTCGTCAAGTATATGCCGCAGGCGAACAATCACCTGGTCGACCTGCTCGAAGCCGAGGGCGCCGAGGCGGTCGTCCCCGATTTCCTCGATTTCTTC
>CAMJDE010000250.1 GCA_946404295.1 uncultured Clostridia bacterium
ATGCGGTTCCCTCCGTTACACGTCGCCCACGTTCTGCTCGCCTTTTTCCCGGATCATCAGTCGGATCGGCGTGCCGGAAAAAGTGAAGGTCTCGCGCAGGCAGTTTTCAAGATATCTCTGATAGGAGAAATGGAAGAGTTCGGCGCTGTTGCAGAAGACGACGAAGGTCGGCGGCGCAGAGCGTACCTGCGTCATATAGTAGATCCGCAGCCGCTTGCCCTTGTCCGAGGGCGGCTGATGCCGCGCCATCGCGTCGCCGAGCAGGTCGTTCAGCATCCCGGTCGGCACGCGGAAGTTCGCCGCGGCGTAGACGTCGTTGATCATTTTATAAAGGTTGTTCACCCTCTGCCCCGTCTTTGCCGAGACGAAAACGATCGGCGCGTAGGGCATATAGGCGAGGGCGATCCGGACGCGGTCGGTAAACTTCTTCACCGAGTCGTTGTCTTTTTCGATCGCGTCCCACTTGTTGACGACGATGATCGTCCCTTTGCCGGCTTCGTGCGCGATCCCGGCGATCTTCTCGTCCTGCTCGGTGATCCCCTTCTCGGCGTCGATCATAAGCAGGCAGACGTCGGCGCGCTCGACGGCGGTCTTCGCCCGCAAAACCGAGTAGTACTCGACGCTGTCCTCGATTGCGCTCTGACGGCGGATCCCGGCGGTGTCGATGAAATTGAACTTGCCCAGTTCGTTTTCGATCAAGGTGTCGACGGCGTCGCGGGTCGTGCCCGGAATATCCGAAACGATCGAGCGTTCCGCCCCGGCGAGCCGGTTGACGATCGAGGACTTGCCTGCGTTCGGCTTTCCGATCACGGCGACCGAAACCACCCCCTCCTCGACCTCGCCCGCCTCTTCCTCCGGAAGATGGGCGAACACCCGGTCGAGCAGATCCCCGCTCCCCGACCCGTGCAGCGACGAGAGGGCGATCGGATCCTCGTCGAACCCGAGTTCGTAAAACTCGTAGAACTCGGGCGCGACCTCGCCGATCCGGTCGGACTTGTTCACGCCGATCACGACGGGCTTGCGGCTCTTTTTCAGCATTACGGCGATCTCGCGGTCGTCGGCGAGCAGCCCCGAACGGATATCGCAGAGAAAGATGATGACGTCGGCGCTCTCGATCGCGACCTCGGCTTGCAGACGCATCTGCGAGAGGATCACGTCGTCGGTCTTGGGTTCGATGCCGCCCGTGTCGATCAGGATAAAGCGGCGACCGCGCCACTCTGCCTCGCCGTAGATACGGTCGCGGGTCACGCCCGGCGTATCCTCGACGATCGAGCGACGCTCGCCGATCAGTTTGTTGAACAGGGTGCTTTTGCCCACGTTCGGGCGACCCACGATCGCCACAACAGGTTTGCTCATATCGTCTCCTCGTTCGTTTCGCGCCTCGGCGCGTCCATACCTATACAGTATACAATTATACCATAATCCCCGCCGTTTGACAAGCGCAAACGCGAAAAAAAGCGCCCATCCGTCCGCGGCGCGAAAAAAAGCGTCGAAAA
Organism: uncultured Clostridia bacterium; assembly: GCA_946404295.1. Classification (GTDB taxonomy): domain Bacteria; phylum Bacillota; class Clostridia; order Oscillospirales; family CAG-272; genus UBA1740. The sequence continues at coordinate 1,497 of CAMJDE010000250.1, forward strand.
CCCGCCCGAAGCGACCGCTTTTCGCTTGACATCCATCGCGCGATGCGGTAAAATGGATATGGGAAAAATCAACCGACCGCCCAAAGGGCGGAATACGACTAAAGGAGCCGGTATGAACAAATCCGAAAAGACGGTTCTCGCCGAAACGGCGAACCGCGTCCGGATCGGGATCCTCGACGGCGTTTTCAACGCCGGATGCGGGCATCCCGGCGGATCGCTCTCGATCGCGGAACTCTTGACGTATCTCTATTTCAAGGAAATGAAGATCGACCCCGCAAACCCGAAGTGGGAGGATCGCGACCGTTTCGTCCTCTCGAAGGGGCATACCGCCCCCGCCCTCTACGCGACGCTCGCCGAGCGCGGGTTCTTCCCGGTGGAGGAACTCAAGACCCTGCGTAAGATCGACAGCCGCCTGCAGGGGCACCCCGATATGAAGGGGATCCCCGGCGTCGATATGTCGACCGGGTCGCTGGGGCTCGGGATTTCCGCCGCCTGCGGGATGGCGCTCGCCGGCAAAACGGCGGGCAAGGACTACCGCGTCTACACGATCCTCGGCGACGGCGAGAGCGAAGAGGGACAGGTGTGGGAAGCCGCGATGTTCGCCGCCCACTACAAACTCGACAACCTCGTCGCGATCGTCGACTGGAACGGTCTGCAGATCGACGGCACGGTCGAAGAGGTCATGAACCCGACCCCGCACAACCTGAAGTTCTCGGCGTTCGGCTGGAACGTGATCTCGATCGACGCGCACGACTTCGACCAGATCGAGGCGGCGCTCGCCGCCGCGAAAGCGGTCAAGGGCAAGCCCACCGCGATCATCGCCAAGTCGGTCAAGGGCAAGGGCGTGTCGTATATGGAGAACGCCGTACAATGGCACGGCGCCGCGCCGAAAGAGGACCTGTACCGTGTGGCGCTTGCCGACCTGGGTCTCTCGCAAGAGGAAATTGAGGGGAGGTTTTCGCAGAATGGCTGATAAGATCGCAACCAGAGAGGCGTACGGGCGCGCGCTCGTCGCTCTCGCCGACAAGTACCCCTTCGTCGTGCTCGACGCGGATCTCTCGCAGGCGACCAAGACCTGCCTGTTCGCCAAGGAGCATCCCGACCGCTTCTTCGACTGCGGGATCGCCGAGGGCAATATGATGAGCGTCGCCGCCGGGATCGCCTCGACCGGCACGATCCCCTTCGTTTCGTCGTTCGCGATGTTCGCCGCCGGGCGCGCCTTCGAGCAGGTGCGGAACTCGGTCGCCTACCCGCATCTGAACGTCAAGATCGGCGCCACCCACGCCGGGATCACGGTCGGTGAGGACGGCGCGACCCACCAATGCTGCGAGGACTTTGCCCTGATGCGGGTCATTCCCGGAATGACGGTGATCTGCCCCGCCGACGGACCCGAGACCTACGCCGCCGTCGAAGCGGCGCTGAAATGGGAGGGTCCCGTCTACCTGCGCTTCGGGCGCTACGCCGTGCCGGAAGTCACGGCGGGAGAGGGCGTCACGCCCTTTGAGATCGGGCGCGGCCGTCTGCTCCGCGAGGGCGGGGACGTCACGATCGTCGCCGTCGGGTATATGGTGCATCTCGCGCTCGAAGCCGCCGATGCGCTCGCCGCCGAGGGGATCGAAGCCGACGTGATCGATATGCACACGCTGAAGCCGCTGGACGCCGAACTTCTGCTGTCGTCCGCTTCCAAGACCGGC
>CAMJDE010000251.1 GCA_946404295.1 uncultured Clostridia bacterium
GAGTTCCTCGGCGGCCTTGACGGCGCCCATCACCGTCTCCATATTGTAGACGTTGAACGCCGGGATCGCGTACCCGCCCGCCTCGGCGAGCGAGAGCACGGTTTTCAGGTTCACAAGCATTTTGCGATCGCCTCCTCAAGCGTCAAGAGGTCAATGCCGGCGGGCTTGGTTTTCGCGAGCAGCGCGTATTCGGCGGGGCTCTCGGTCACGAGGATCTTTGCCCCGACGTTTTTCGCGTTGATCCACCGGTCGGCGGCGACCCGTTCCATCACGGCGGGCATGTACTCGTTCATGATCAGGTTGCCCGCCAGCATCGTGTCGCGCCGGTTGAGCAGCATTTCCGAGACCCGACCGATCTTTCCGAGGATCTTCCGGATCGGTTCGGTCTCCTCCAGATCACGGGCGAGGATCGCGCTGTCCTGCGGGGTGAAAACGAGGTCGCCTTGCTTGACCTTTATATCATCTATCATTATAGCAAGATATTCGGTAAAGGTCAAGATTTCGGGGGTTACCTGAATTCCCCATTCCTTGTATTCACGGCGGAAAGTTTTGGCGTCCGCGGGATCGTAGCAGATCACTTTTTTATAACCGTTCAGCGCGGCGGCGCACGTCTCGGCGACCGACTTGGTCTCGGACGTCGCCGAGACCAGGAAGTCCATCCCGTAGCCGCTGTCGGGCTCGTTTTCGAGCGCGGTGAACGAAACGCCGAGTTTTTGAAGCAGGTCGATCGCCCCGGCGGCTTTCTCCGGGGTCTTATACCGCGCGTCGGCGCCGAGGAAGAGGAGCGTGTCGCTCTTCTTCAGAGTACCGATCTTCGCCGCGAGTATCGCGTCGAGGGAGGCGCCGTAGATATTCCCCGTTTCGAGAACTGCGTTCACCATTTTCAATACGTAAGCGGGGAGTTTGCCGTCGAGCGCGGCGCCGAGCCGCGCCTCTTTGGTGAACGCGACGGGATCCCATCCGGTCACGCACTCCTTGACGCACGCGCCGCAGAGGGCGCACTCGTAGACGTTGTTGATGATATCTTCGGAATAATCGACCGCCTCGCGCGCCACGAGCGAAAGCCCCAGAGCGCGCGCCCGCGCCGTGTTCCTCTCCTGCCCCGTCGCGTTCCCGATCGGGCAAATATGGCGGCACATCCAGCAGAAGCGGCAGGCGTCGAGATGTTCCGTGCTTTTCTTTGAAAACTTCATTACGTACGCCTCCCTTACAGTCCGAGTTTGTACGGGTTCATGATCCCGTTCGGGTCGAGTTGTTTTTTGATGCCCTCGAAGACCTGCATCGCGGGTCCGTACTGTTCCTTCATCAGGCGTCCGAGTTTGATGCCGACGCCGTGATGGTCGTTGACGACCCCTCCGTTTGCGAGCGCCGTGCGGACGCCGCAGTTCCAGATCGCCTGGTGGAGGCGGAACGCCTCGTGCGGATCCCGCGGCACGTCCTTGCCGTCGACGATGAAGCGGTCGTAGATCATACAGCCCCACTCGTACCAATGCGAGAAGTGAGCGATGAACTTCGCCTGCGGGAAGTTGGTCTCGATCGCCTTTTTCATCTCCCAATAGATCTTCTCGATCTTGCCGTAGGGGGCGATCGTGTCCATCGTGCCGAAGCACTGCGGAATATCCATCATATGTCCGGGATAGAAGAAGGTGATCTTCTCTTTCCACCACTTTTCGCCGTATTCCGACCCGAGGTCCTCGGCGCCGTATTTGCGGAAGGTGTCAAGCAGGATCTTCTCTTCGAGGTCGACCATCTCCGAAACGCCCTCGATCGCGACGTTCATAAACGCGCCCTTCTTCTCGACGCCGACGATCTTCTTGATCAGCGACGCCGTTTCCGCCTCGTCGTAAAGCCGCATCACCGACGGCTTGAACTTCTGGAGCAGTTCGCGCCCGGCGTTGAAGGCGTCGGTCATATTGTGGAAGAGGAAGCCGCGGAAGCGGCGCGCCTCCGGCTGGTCGAAGATGCGCATCTGCGCCTTCGTGATGACGCCGAGCGTGCCCTCCGAGCCGATGAAGATCTGGTTCAGGTCGGGACCCGCCGCGTGTTTGGGCGCGGGAGAGGTCTCGATGATATCCCCGTTCGGAAGAACGACCTCCATCTGCAGGACCATATCGTCGATCTTGCCGTATTTGGTCGAGGAAACGCCTATCCCCCGGTGCGCGAGGAACCCGCCGACCGTCGAGCAGGTGAGCGAACTGGGATAGTGCATCGTCGCGTAGCCGCGCTCGTTCGCCGCCCATTCCAGGTGCTTGTAGATCGTGCCGGTGCCGCACTCGATATACATTCCCTGCTCGTTGAAGTCGGTGATCGCGTTCATCCGCTTGGTGTCGAGCACGATGCCGCCCGAGACCGGGATCGCCCCGCCCTGCGTGCCGCCGCCGCCGCCCCAGGTGGTCACGGGGATCTTGTAGTAGTTGGCGATCTTCAGGACCGCCGAGGTCTCCTTCGCGTCCTTCGGCGCGACGATAAAGTCGCCCTCCGGCATCCGGAGCCCGCGGTCCGCCCACATCCGCGACAGCCAGAAATAGTCGACGCTGTGCGTGATCTTGTCGATGGTACGGGTGGAGCAGTTCTCCCGCCCGACCGCGTCCTCCAGTTCGGTCGCGATCACGTCAAACAAAAAATCGTTCATCGTTCCTCCTTGCTGAACCAATGCGTTCAAATGTGAAAATATTTTTCGTCGTCATTTTTTATTATATCACCGTTTATTGTAATTTGTCAATCGGGAAATGAAAATAATTTTCATTTGACAAAAACTCGTTTTCCGTTTATAATAGGAGGTGAAAAAATAAACCGTGAGGTGCGGAATGGATAAAGTATCGCTGAAGATCAAAATGCTCTACAACTCTCTCGGCACGGCGGAGAAAAAGATCGCCGACTGGATCGCCGAGAACCCCGGAAAGATCATCTCGCTTTCGATCGTGGAACTTGCCGAGAAGTGCAAGTGCAGCGAGGCGACGATCGTCCGCTTCTCGAGAAAGGTCGGGCTGGACGGCTATCAGGACCTGAAGATCGCGCTCGCCTCCGAGACCCGCCCGACCGTCAGCACGACCATCACGGCAAACGACACCGCCGGCGAGATGTTCGACAAGGTGTGCAACGAGATCTACTGCTCGCTTGAGTTGACCA
>CAMJDE010000252.1 GCA_946404295.1 uncultured Clostridia bacterium
TTGTAAGAGAATGACTTTCATTTCAAAAAACCTCTTGTTTCAATCGTTTCGTTTGCTCGTGTCAGGGATGCGCGAAATATTCGTCGACGCACCGCTTGACCTGGGAAAGTACGCTCTGCACCGGCTCCTCCTGGACCTGCGCGCCGGCAACGTCGAAGTGACCGCCGCCGCTCATCTTTTCGAGGATCAGTTGGACGTTGATCGTCCCCTTCGACCGGGCGGAGATATAGGTCGTTCCATCGATCTTGACGAGGGCGAACGCCGCCTCTATCTTGTTGATCGAGAGCATCTTATCCGCCGCCTGCGCCGCGATGACGCGGTAGGACTGGTCGGTGTCGCCCTCAACGCAGGAAAGCGCGATGTTCCCGCGGTAGATCTGGATCTGCCCGATGAAGCGCGACTCCTTGTAGAAGGAATCGGCGTCGACGCGGAACAGGTCGTTGGTGTCGACGGGGTCGGCGCCCGCAGCCCCGAGATAGTGCGCCGCCGAGTAGGTACGCACGCCGGTGTTGCGCGAGAAGTGCTTGGTGTCGAGCAGGATGCCCGCGAGCATCAGTTCGGCTTCCTCCTTGCGGAGCGTCGCCGTGCCGTTTCCGAACTCAAGCAGCTCGCAGACGAGTTCGGACGCCGAAGACGCCGACGGCTCGATATAGTCGAGTTTGACCTTCGAGGGGAACTCGGTCGTCTGGATATGGTGGTCGATGACGGCGACCGATTCGACCCGCTCGAATACCGACGGGAATTCGGTGTAACTGAAGTTGTTGACGTCGACGACGATCAGGAGCGTATCGCGCTTGACGAGTTCGAGCGCCTCCTTCTCCCCGACGAACATCCCGTGCAGATCGGCGAGTTCCGCCGCCTTCTGGAAGCAGTTTTTGATGTTTTCGTTCCCCTGGTCGATCGCGATGGTCGGGCGGACGCCGCATCCCTGACAGATCTTCGCGACGCCGATCGCCGCGCCGAAAGCGTCGAAGTCGGCGAAGCGGTGCCCCATGATGATGACGTTGTCGGCTCTCGCGATCAGGGCGCAGAGTTGTTTCGAGATCATCCGGGCGCGGACGTTGGTGCGTTTGTAGACCGCCTTGGTCCGACCGCCGTAGTATTCGATACCGCCCTCGTACTTGTAGACGACCTGGTCGCCGCCGCGCTGGAGCGCGAGGTCGAGCGCCGCCTGCGCCGCCTCCTGCCGCACGGCAAGAGAGCCGCTGACCCGCGCCACGCCCATCGAGATCGTGACCGAAATGCCGTCGCCGATGTGGGTGGAGCGGACGCGGTCGAGGATCTCGAAACGGTTGCGGATGAACTCGTCGAGATCGGCGGAGTCGAAGAAGAGGATATACTTGTCGTTATCGTAGGATTTGATGATGCCGCCGACCTTGTCGACCCAATGGCGGAGTTTCTCGTCGACGTCGGCGACCGCGTCGCGCAGGTTCTCGTGGACGTTCTGGATGACCTCTTCGATGTTGTCGAGCGAAACGAAGGCGACGACGACGCGTTCTTTGTCGTACTTCTCCTCAAGCCCGACGAGGTCGGTCACGTCGCTGAGGACGATCAGGACGTAGCGCCGTCCCTCACATTCTGTGCCGACGGCATCGTAGGAGTAGACCCGGTCGTTCACCGTCAGGCGATGCTTTTCCTCGTCGACGTTGAAGAGCGAGTTGATCGAGCTGCCGAGCGCGGCTCCCTTCCCCTCGAGCCACGGCGCGAGTTCGGCGTTGTACCAGCAGAGGTTGCCGTACTCGTCGCAGATCAGGGCGGGAGAGTGCAGTTTTCCGATCAGTTCGCCGAGCGGGCTGGTGAGCAGTCCGAGCATCGAGTTGTCGAGCATGATCGGGTCGACCTTGACCCGTCGCGCCGCCCAGAGGGTCAGCAGCAGGAGGTAACCCGCCAAAACGCCGATCCCGGTGTAGAGATTGGCGAAGCGCGTATAGACCGCGAGGATCACGAGCAGAAGGATCGCAAGACAGCCGAAGGCGACGATCGCGATGACGTCCTCCTTGGTGGCGATCCGGGTATCTCTCGCGGGATTTCTGTAATTGTCTGTGGGTTTGTTTTTCACGTTCATTCCTCACATTCGGGGGGCGACTTGCCGTAAGGGTATTCGTTCCCTTATACCGTATTATATCAGATTTTTCATCCTTTGTAAAGCGAAAAAGCGATTTTCTTATCCGAATTCGATAATTCTCTTGCGGGTTGGGGCGCTCTCTTTCCCGGTCGGTCCCCCGTTTTCCCCGTTCGCGCTCGAAAATCACAGGTCACCCCCCTCCCGTCCGTTTTCCCGCCGCGGTCCTCTAACGGCGGGGGAACGGGCGCCGAAACGGGGCGTTTTTCCGAAAAGCGCGTTTTGCTCTTGCAAAGGGCGCCTGTTTGTTGTAAAATATAAGTAAGAGAGTAAAAAGACCGAAAGGAGGGCCGTCCCGTGAGAGAGCAACCGGGTCCGGGTTCGAGCGTCCGCGTCCTGCACGGCGTGGGAGACACGCGCGCCAAGGCGCTGGAAGCGGCGGGGATCGTCACCGTCCTCGACGTCGCGCGGCACTTCCCGCGCGCCTACCAGGATCGGGGAGATCTGCGTCGCCTTTCCGACGGGCGCGACGGGCAGAAACACTCCTATCTGCTGACCGTGGCGACGGTGCCGTCAAACGCCCGTCTGCGCGGGCGGATGACGCTGACCAAGTTCCGCGTGTTCGACGAGACGGGTTCGGCGGAGGCGGTCTTTTTCAATCAACCCTATCTGCGCGACGTTTTCCACGTCGGCGATACCTTCCGCTTCTACGGCGCGCTCTCGTTTTCCAAAACCAAGTGCCAACTCTCCTCGCCCGCCTACGAGAGAGCCGAGGAGGGGGCGACGCTCCCCGATTATTTCCCGGTCTACTCGCTGCCCGAAGCGATCTCGCAAAAGGTCTTTCGCGGGATGGTCGAAGCGGCGCTCCCGCTCGTCCTCCCGACGCTCTCCGATCCCCTGCCCGAACCGATCCGGCTCGAAAACCGGCTCCCCGCCCTTTCGCTCGCGACGAGGACGCTCCACGACCCGAAAAACGGCGAGGAGTTGCAGGCGGCGCTGCGGCGGCTGGTCTTTGACGAACTGCTGCTGCTCGGGCTGGGGGT
>CAMJDE010000253.1 GCA_946404295.1 uncultured Clostridia bacterium
CGGACGGTCTTTCGCCCATCGTCGGGGTCAGCCGCGACGTGATCCTCGCGCGCGCCAAAAAGACCGGGACGCTCGATCAGACGGTCAGGCGGAACGTCGAAGAGGACGTTTTCGCCCGCGTTCTCGCCTTCGTCACGGACAATCGGCTCGAAAAGATGGTGCACGCCGACCCCTCGGTCGTCCGGTACTACCCGCTCGGGACCTTCGCTTCCCACGTCGTCGGGTTTACCGGAGCGGATCAGCAGGGGCTTTTCGGGCTCGAGTACTATTACGACGAGGTGCTGTCGGGGGAATACGGAGCGTTTCTGCACGCCAAGGACGCGACGGGGCGGGAACTGGAGGGCGTCGGGGTCGCGTATCGCGAGCCCATCCCCGGAAACAGTATCGAAACGACGCTGGATCCCTATATCGAAACGCGGCTTGAATCGCTGCTTGAGGAGATCCGCGCGACCTTCGACGTGCGCAACCGCGTCACCGGGATCGTGATGAACGTGAAGACCGGGGCGATCCTCGCGATGGCGACGTCCTCCCCCTTCGACTGCAACGACCCGTTCACCCTCGACCCCGCGTCGCAGGCGAAACTGAACGCCTCCGGGTTCGAGAAAACGAGCGAAGAATACGCGAAACTGAAAAGCGAACTGCTTTATACGATGTGGCGGAACAAGGCGACGAGCGAACTCTACGAACCGGGTTCGACCTTCAAGATCGTCACGGCGGCAAGCGCGCTCGATCTCGGGGTCGTCACCCCCGCCGATACCTTCGACTGCACCGGCGCCCTGCAGATCGGGGGCTACTCGATCTCCTGCCACAAGAGGGGCGGGCACGGGCACGGCTTTTCCTTCGCGTACGGGCTGCAGCAGTCCTGCAACCCGACACTGATGCAGGTCGGTGCGAGGATCGGCGCGGAGCGCTTCTACGACTATTTCGTCAGATTCGGTTATCTTGAAAAGACCGGGATCGACCTTCCCTCCGAGGTCACGGGGCTGTTCCATAAAAAAGAGGCGATCGGAACGACCGAACTCGCGACCGCCTCCTTCGGTCAGCGGTTCAAGGTCTCGATCATCGGGCAGTTGACGGCGATCGCCGCCGTCGCGAACGGCGGGAACCTCGTGACGCCCTATCTTGTCGAGCGGATCGTCGACCCCGACGGCAAGGTCCTTTTCACCCACGAGCCCGAGATCCGACGTCGAGTGGTCGGCGAAGAGGCGGCGAGGACGGTCGCCGCGATCCTCGAGGAGGGGGTCTCGGGAACCGGCGGCGCGCGCAACGCCTACGTCAAAGGATATAAGGTCGCCGCCAAGACCGGGACCAGTCAGAAATTCGATATTCTCGACGCGAACGGAAACTCTTTCCTGCGCGTCGGTTCCTGCGTGGCGTTCGCCCCCTCGGACGATCCCGAGGTCTGCGCGATCATCGTCGCCGACGAGCCGCAGACCGCCAAATACGGGGCGATCGTCGCCGCGCCCTATATCTCCACGCTCCTCACCTCGGTTTTGCCTTATATCGAGGCAAAAACCGACGGCAAACCCGCCCCGGCGCCGATTGCCGCCGACCGGTACGTCTCGCTTTCGGTCGGTCAGGCGCGCGCCGTCGCGAAGAGCAACGGGCTTTCGGTGCGGGTGATCGGGGACGGGACGACCGTCGTCGGTCAGTTTCCGGAAGCCGGAACGCCGCTCGATCCCGCGACCGGGTGCGTCCTGCTCTATACAGACGGCGCCGAACGCGAGACCGTCAGGGTCCCGCGCGTCACCGGGCTTTCGCCGGTCGAGGCGAACGCCGCGATCCTCTCAGCCGGGCTGAACGTCGAACTCTTCGGGATCGGCGACCCGCTCGGTCACCCCGACGCGACGGTGTCTGCGCAATCGCTCCCGCCGGGAGAGACCGTTTCGGCGGGGACGGTTCTGAAGATCACGGTTCTTTATCCCGACGAGGGCGACTGACGAAAGGAGTACCATGGAACTGAACGAATTACTGCTGCCGGGCGAGTACGAGGGCGACCCGATCCCGGCGGGCCTGACGGTTACGGGGATCGAAAACGACGGGCGAACCGTTTCTCCGGGCTGCCTCTTCATCTGTCACAAGGGAACGAAATACAACTCGCACCTGCTGCTCCCGACCCTTCGGGAGAAGGGCGCCGTCGCAGCCGTCGTATCGCGTGAATACACCGGGAAAAACCCGGATATACTTACCGTTCCGGTCGCCGACACGCTGCGCGCCGAGGCTCTGATCTGCAGCCGTTTTTTCGGCTCTCCCGGAGATCATTTGACCATGATCGGCGTGACCGGAACCAACGGAAAAACCAGCGTGGCGACGATGATCCGGCATATCCTGAACCAAGCGGGGTTTCCCTGCGGTATGATCGGCACGACCGGGTTTTTCGGACGCGCGGGAGACGAGGAAGCGTTCTCGCGTTTTCGTACGGGCGAGGCGTCGACGATGACGACCCCGCCGCCCCTGACGCTCTACCCCTTGCTCTCCGCGATGCGGGAAAGGGGGATCACGCACGTCGTGATGGAAGTGTCCTCGCAGGCGCTCGATCAGGGGCGGGTCGCGCCGCTAACCTTCGCCTGCTCGGTCTTTACCAACCTTTCGCCCGAGCATCTCGACTATCACGGGACGATGACCGACTATCTGAACGCCAAAAAGATCCTGTTTCGTCAGACGAAAACGGCGATCGTCAACGCCGACAGCCCCTGGAGCGATCTTCTGCTCGACGGTCTTTCCTGCCGCCGCGTCGCGTGCGGAACGCTCCCGTTGGGAGACGTTCGGGCGTCAGAGGTCGCGTTTGAGGGGAGCGCGGGCGTTTCCTTCGCCTGTACGGCGGGGGGCGACACCTTCCCCGTTTTCGTCCCGCTTCCGGGTTCGTTTACGGTGCAGAACGCGCTGCTCGCTTTGGCGGCTTCGATCCGTCTCGGTGCGGATCGGGCGACAGCGGTCGGCGCGCTCTCGCGGATGCCGACCGTTCCGGGCAGAATGGAGCGCGTCAACACGGACGGTTTCCCATTCACGGTTCTGATCGACTACGCGCACACCGAGGCGGCGCTGCGGTCGCTTCTCCTCTCGGTGCGGGCGTTTTGCAAAAAAGAGGAGCGGATCGTGCT
>CAMJDE010000254.1 GCA_946404295.1 uncultured Clostridia bacterium
TGAGAACCGAACCGGTGACCGAGAACGCCTACGGGATCATGACCTGTACCTATAAGTTGATGGTCCTTTACAATCTTGCCGGGCGTGCCGTTCCCTATCCCGTCAAGATGGCGGAGAGCGCGGCGCACGTGATCGAGCTCTACGATATTTCGACGCGCGTGACGTACGTCTATAATCCGTGGGCGACGCTCGGGACCCTCCGCATCAATCTTGACGGTTTCGGAACGCCGGAGCAAGTCGCCGGATACGACGCTGTCATCGGGGAACATATGATCGGGATGCTTTCCGCTTTAAAAACCGCCCTCGCCAAATACCGCCAAAGCGACGGGGGATACGGTTTTCTGAAAACCGGATCGGCGTCGTCGGTTTACGGTACGAAGGTCTCTCAGGGAAAAGAAGAGGGGGACGTCAACGCGACGAATATGGTCTACCTTCTCTCCGAACACGTCAGCCGCGTGCTCGGGCTCTCCTCGCCGATCCCGATCTTCAACGTCTCCCACGGGCGTCAACTGCGGCAGTTGCTCGACAACGCGCCGAAGATCGTCAAGAAATGAAGGCAAAAAACGCCGACCCGGACGGGTCGGCGCATTTTTCCTTTCTCCTTTTACTCTCTCACCGACGCGGCGTATTCGCTCGGCGACATACCCGTCACGCGGCGAAAGACGGCGGAGAAGTACTGCGAGGAACCGAACGAGAGTTCCTCGGCGATCCCCGTAAAGTTCAGATCTTTTTCGCGGATCAACTCTTTCGCGGCGTCGATCTTCAGTTTCGTAAAATACTCCATCACGCCGCATCTCATCCGCTCGCGGAAGAGACGCTTGAGGACCGACAAAGAGAGATTGAACCGTTTCGCCACGTCCGGGAAACGCAGTTTTTTGGAGACGTTTTCCTCCAGGTAGCGCAGGATCACGGAAAACTGTCTGCTCCCGTCTTCGGGCGTGATCTCGCGCACGTCGGAATTCGCGCGGATCAGAAGGATCAGGAGTTGTTCGAGATAGGTCCGGATCAGTTGCTCGCTTCCGAATTCGGCGTCGTCCGCCTGCTGCATTTTGCGGACGCCGAGCAGACCGAGCGGGGTCGCAAACGCCGATGCCGCTTCGCGGATGATCCCCGAAAGCAGACGTTTGTGTTCAGGCGCGCAGGTGACGATTTTACCCGCGACCCGGTAGAGCGCGGGGAGTTCGCCCCCGAATGAGATGATGACCGAGTTGGCGGCGTGCTCCGCCTCGCATCGGATATTATGATACTCGTTCGGACGGTGCAGATAGAGTTGACCGCGTTCAAGTTTCATTTGTTCGGACCCCGCCGTGATGATCAGACTGCGCTTGTCCGCGTAGACGAGCTCCCAGAAATCGTGGCTTTCACCGGAAAAAGAAAAGTCCCGCGCGTACTCGAAATAGTGGATCGTATAAATCCCGTCGATCGCGACGTCGTTTTTCAGTTTCGTGATCTGATAGTTCATTTTTCTCCGCCTCCCACGTTCCATTATACCGTTTTTCGTTCCAAAAAGCAAGAACAGAACCGAAAACGTACAAAAAACGTCTGTTTTTAATAGACGTGCACCGCGCGCCGTGCTATGATTAAAGCAGAGAACGTCGAAAGGGAACGGGGGGATCACGTTGGTTGTTTTACGGCGGGACACCTACGACGAGATGTGTCGGAGCGCGGCGGATCTGATCGCGGAAGAGATCCGGCGCAAGCCGAAGGCGGTGCTGGGTCTGGCGACGGGGTCGTCACCGCTCGGGGTGTATCGGCATCTGATCGAAATGTACCGCGAGGGCAAGGTCGATTTTTCGTGCGTCCGCACCGTCAACCTCGACGAATACTGCGGACTTCCGAAAGATCACCCCGAGAGTTACGCGCGCTTTATGCGCGAAAACTTCTTCGGTCAGATCAATATTGACCCCCAAAACACGTTTATTCCGAACGGGACGGCGGAGGATCCCGATGCCGAGTGCGCACGCTACGATCATCTGATCGGATGGCTCGGCGGGATCGATCTGCAGTTGCTCGGGATCGGGTTCAACGGGCATATCGGCTTCAACGAACCGTCGGATCGCTTCATCGAGGAAACGCACCGGGTGCGCCTGACGCAATCGACTCTGATCGCGAACGCCCGGTTTTTTCCGGGCGGCGTGCCGCCCGAATACGCGATCACCGTCGGGATGAAAACCATTTTGGGAGCGAAAAGCGTACTGTTGATCGCGGGGGAAGAGAAGTACCGGATCGTCAAGCGAGCGTTTACGGGGGAGATCACCCCGAGAGTTCCCGCCTCGATCTTGCAGACCCATTCGCACGCGACCGTGATCTACGTCGGGGAGGAAGAATTATGACGATCAATAATCAAAACGCGACGGTTTTCTATCCCGGCGAGCGGGGGCTTTCGGGGATCACCGATCTTTGCGTCGCCGCGCATCAGGACGACGTGGAGATCATGGCGTTTTCTCCGATCGCCGCCTGCTACGGCAAGCATACCTTCGCAGCCGTCGTTTTGTCCGACGGGGCGGGCAGTCCCCGCACGGGCGAGTTTGCCTCCTATACCGACGAGGAAATGAAAGCTGTCAGAAAAAAAGAGCAGGAGCGCGCCGCCGAACTCGGCGACTACCGCGCCGTGATCCAGCTCGGCTACCCGTCCGGGACGATCAAGGACGGGACGAATACCGATACGGTCGAGGATCTTTGCGCGATCCTTCGCGAAACCCGTCCCGAGCGGCTCTACACGCACAACCCCGCGGACAAACATCCGACCCACGTCGCGACCTGCCTGCGCGTGATCGAGGCGGTCAGGCGCCTGCCGATCAAACTGCGCCCCGCGGTCTTCGTAGGGCTGGAGGTCTGGCGCGGACTCGACTGGCTCTGCGACGGCGACAAGATCTGTCTTGATACCGGAGCGTACCCCGACCTTGCTCGCAAGTTGTTGACCGTTCACCGCTCGCAGGTGGCGGGCGGCAAACGCTACGACGAGGCGGCGATCGGACGGCGGGCGGCAAACGCCACCTTCTTCGCCTCTCATAAGACCGACGGGACGAGCAGTATGAACTTCGGTATGGATCTTTTCCCGCTCGTCGAGGGCGACCTTTCCCCGGCAGAGTACGTCG
>CAMJDE010000255.1 GCA_946404295.1 uncultured Clostridia bacterium
CCGCCCCTATTCGGTCGTTCTCTTCGACGAGATCGAGAAGGCGCATCCCGACGTCCTGAACGTCCTGCTCCAGATCCTCGACGACGGGCGGGTGACCGACGCGACGGGGCGCACCGTCAATTTCGAGAACACCGTGATCATCATGACGACCAACGCGGGTTCGGACAAGAGTTCGTCGGTCGTCGGCTTCTCGGAGAGCGCCGAGCAGCAGGGAAAGATCAAGACCGAAAACGCCCTGTCCACCTTCCTGCGCCCCGAGTTCCTGAACCGGATCGACGCGATCGTGACCTTCCGTTCGCTCGACAAAAACGACTTTGTCAAAATCGCCTCGATCATGCTGAACGACCTGAAGGACGTGCTTCTCGGCAAGGGGATCAAACTCTCCTGGGACGACGCCGTCCCCGGGGCGATCGCCGAGCGTTCCTTCTCGGTCAGGTTCGGCGCGCGCAATATGCGCCGCTATATCGAGACCGAGGTCGAGGATCCGATCGCCAACGCCTTGATCGAAAACTACGCGACGGGCGTCTCGGGCGTTCGCCTGACAGAAAAAGACGGAAAGATCGCGGTCGCCGCGCTCTGACCGAAAAGGAGATACGAAATGGCTGAAGAATGTACCCACGATTGCTCGACCTGCTCCGCGGACTGCGGCTCGCGGCAGACGGCGATCGAAAAAGAAAAACCGAACGAGGGCGCCAACGTCCGTCGCGTGATCGGCGTGGTCAGCGGGAAAGGCGGAGTGGGGAAGTCGCTCGTCACGAGCGCCCTCGCCACCGTCCTGCGCCGCCGCGACTATCAGACGGCGATCCTCGACGCCGACGTAACGGGACCCTCGATCCCCAAGGCGTTCGGGCTGAAACCCGGCAGCGTCAACGGATGTGAAGGCGGGATGCTCCCCCCGCGCACCAAGACCGGGATCGAAGTGATGTCCCTGAACCTCCTCGTTTCAAGCGAGACCGAGCCGGTGGTCTGGCGGGGTCCCGTCATCGCCGGGGCGGTCAAGCAGTTCTGGACTGACGTGGTCTGGGGCGACGTGGACTATATGTTCGTGGATATGCCTCCGGGAACCGGCGACGTGCCGCTGACGGTGTTCCAGAGTCTTCCCGTCGACGGCGTCATCGTCGTTTCGAGCCCCCAGGAACTGGTCTCGATGATCGTCGAGAAGGCGATCAATATGGCGAATCTGATGAAGATCCCGGTGCTGGGTCTTATCGAGAATTACAGCTACGTCAAGTGCCCCGACTGCGGGCGCGAGATCCGCGTTTTCGGCGAGAGTCGGATCGAGGAGACTGCAAAGCGTCTCGGCGTGCCGCTGCTGGCGCGCATCCCGCTCGACCCCGAACTCGCGAAGCTCTCCGACAACGGGCAGATCGAACTGCTCCCCGAGGGGATTTTCGAGGGTGCGGCGGACGAGATCGAACGCGTCCTGCCCCTCGAAAAAGACTGAATCAAATAACCGGATTCCGGCGGGAGCGATCCCGCCGGAATCTTTGATAAAAATTTCTCAAATTCACAGAAAATCCACTTGACAAAAAGCGACCTTTCCTATATAATTGATGATTGAATGCGGAACTATGGTTCCGACCATTTCAGAAAACTTACAGGAGGGGTAAAAATGGCTCGTTTAAGCGAAGCGGCGGTCAAACAGATCAACGAGATCTGCGACAGATACAAAGATGAAAATACGCCGCTTATGATGATCCTCAGCGACGTTCAGAACGAATACGGCTACATTCCGCTGGAGGTACAGGAGATCGTGTCCGAAAAGACCGGGATCCCCGTCGCCGAGATCTACGGTGTCGTGACCTTCTACGCTTTCTTCTCCCTGAAACCGAAGGGGAAGTACGTGATCGGTTGCTGCCTCGGTACGGCTTGCTACGTCAAGGGCGCGCAGCTGATCATCGATAAGTTCTCGGATATCCTCGGCATCAAGCCGGGCGAAACCACCGAGGACGGTATGTTCACGCTCGACGCGCTGCGCTGCATCGGCGCGTGCAGTCTGGCGCCCGCCGTTTCGATCAACGGCAGAGTGTTTCCGAAGATGACGACGGATAGCGTCGAAAAGATCGTGGAAGACTACAGAGCGGGGGTGTACGCCTGATGATTAAGAATCTTGAACAACTCGAACAGTATTCCAAGAAGTGTACCGACTGTCTGGAACAGAAACTCAAGGGCGAGGACGGCAAACGCCACGTCGTCGTCTGCGGCGATACCGGGTGCCTTGCCTCGCACTCGGGCGAGATCATCGAAAAGTTCGAGAAGATGATCGAGGAAAAGAAACTCGGCGATAAAGTGACGGTCAACCGGGTCGCCTGCTTCGGCTACTGCTCGCAGGGTCCGTTCGTCAAGATCTATCCCGAGGAGACGACCTACCGCGCCGTGCGCGTCGAGGACGTCGAAGAGATCGTTGAGAGCGACCTGATCGGCGGCAAGATCGTCGACCGGCTGCTCTACGTCGACGAGAAAACGGGGAAGAAGATCGTCAAGCAGGACGACATCCCCTACTACAAGAAACAGGTACATATCGCCCTGCACGGGTGCGGCAGTCTGAACCCCGAGAAGATCGAGGAGGCGTTCGGTGAGGGCGCGTTCAAGGGTCTTGCGCGTGCGCTGACGATGGATCGCCAGGCGGTCATCGACGAGATTCTGAAATCGGGTCTTCGCGGACGCGGCGGCGGCGGCTTCCCGACCGGGCGTAAATGGCAGTTCGCCTACTCGCAGCCCGAGGGCGCGAAGTACGTCGTCTGCAACGGCGACGAGGGCGACCCCGGCGCGTTCATGGACCGTGCGATCCTCGAGGCGAACGCCCTGACCGTCATCGAAGGTATGATGATCGCCGGCTACGCCATCGGCGCTCAGAACGGATATTTCTACATCCGCGCGGAGTATCCGATCGCCGTCGCGCGGTTGAAACTCGCGATCAAGCAGGCGGAGGAACTCGGTCTGATCGGGGACAACATCCTCGGCACGAACTTCTCTTTCCGCGTGCACATCCGTCTCGGCGCCGGCGCGTTCGTCTGCGGCGAGGAAACGGCTCTGCTCAACTCGATCCAGGGTCAGCGCGGTATGCCGCGTCCCCGTCCTCCGTTCCCTGCGGTCAA
>CAMJDE010000256.1 GCA_946404295.1 uncultured Clostridia bacterium
TGGTTTTTATCGGATGGCGACGGTCATCCGTCCCGTTCTGGAAGAACTGATCGGGATGGCGGAAGGACAACAATAAACAAAACAGAAAAGCGCCCGGGAGCAAGAAACTCTCGGGCGGTTTTAACCTTTCGTCCCGTGTTTATCGGATCCCGAACAGGCGTTTCGCGTTTTCAACCGTCAGAGCCGCCGTTTCTTCCGGCGGGACGCCGCGCGCGGCGGCGAGCGCCGCGTTGGTGTATTCAAGAAAGCCCGAATGGTTCCTCTGCCCCCGGAAGGGGTGCGGCGTCAGATACGGCGCGTCGGTTTCGATCAGGATCAGATCGTCCGGGACGAGTGCCGCCGCTTCGGTCACTTTCCGCGCGTTTTTGAAGGATACCGTGCCGGAAAACGAGATATACCACCCGCGGCGAGCGTAGTCGAGCGCCATCTCGGGACTGCCCGAAAAACTGTGCATCACCCCCCCGACGCGGGGATGACGCAGGATCGCGTCAAAGACGTCGGCGTGCGCGTCGCGGTCGTGGACGATCACGGGTACGTTCAGTTCCTCGGCAAGCGACAACTGCGCGTCGAAATACGCGATCTGCTTTTTGCGGTCGGTATCGTCATAGTGATAGTCGAGTCCGATCTCGCCGAGGGCGACGGGGCGTTTTCGATCGTGTGAGAAAAACATTGAGAGGATCGCGTCGATCGCCTCTTCCATTTCGCAGTACATTCCCTGCGCGTCGATCGGATGGATCCCGGCGGCGTACTCCATCCCCGGGTGTTTTTCCGCCTGTTCCGCAGCCAAACGCGAGGTCTCGGGCGAGGTGCCGACGTTGACGATCCCCGCGACGTCGCGTGAGAGGAAAGCGTCGATCAACTGATCGACGCTCTCGACGTTTTGCTTGAACGCGTCGTCCCAGTAATGGGCGTGACTGTCAAAGTATTTCACGGTCAATGAATCCGTTCGCCGTTTTTCGTCGCCGGATCGAGGAAGACGACCCGGACGTCCTCTTCTCCCGACGCGAGCAACATTCCGCGGCTCTCGACGCCGCAGAGCGTCGCGGGAGCGAGATTGGCGACGACGATTACTTTCTTACCGATCAGATCGGCGGGCTGATAATACTTTGCGATCCCCGAAACGATCTGCCGCTTTTCATACCCGAGATCGACCTCGATCCTGTAGAGTTTCTTCGCTTTCGGGATCGGTTCGCAGGTAAGGATCTCGGCGGAGCGGAGTTCGATCTTCCCGAACTCGTCGATCTTGATCTCGGCTTCGTGCGCGGGCTCTTCGACCGTCTTCGGGGCGTTCTTTTCGGCTTCCTTTTGCTTGGCTTCGATCTCTTCCAGGAATTTGGCTTCGTCGATGCGGGCGAAGAGCGTGAACGACTCTCCGAGCGGTTTGCCGGATTCGAGCGCGCCGAACGTGGAAACCGAGGCGTAATCGGTCTTGTCGGTACCGAGCTGTTTGAAGATCTTGTCCGCCGTGTCGGGGATGAACGGGGTCAGGAGGACCGCGCCGAAACGCACCGCTTCGAGCAGATTGTAAAGCACCGTTCCGAGCCGCGCGCGGTTGGCTTCATCCTTTGCCAGCACCCACGGGGTGGTTTCGTCGATATACTTGTTCGCGCGTCCGAAGAGCGCGAAGATCTCTTCCAGCGCGTCGGCGATATGATAGTCGTTCATCAACGCGAACGACGCTTCTTTCGCCTTTAGCGCCGTCGCTTTCAGACTCGCGTCGGGTCCCTCTTCCCCGGCGGGGGTCGGGACGATCCCGTCAAAATACTTTTTCGTCATCGCGTGCGTGCGGCTGACGAGGTTGCCGAGGTTGTTGGCGAGGTCCTGGTTATAGCGGTTCAATACGTTCTGATAGGTCACGCTGCCGTCGTTGGCGTAGGGCATATCGGCGAGGGCGTAATACCGCACGCCGTCCTTGCCGAAACGCTCGGCGAGTTCGTCGGCGTAAACGACGTTGCCCTTCGATTTCGACATCTTATCGGCGCCGAAATTGAACCACGGATGCCCGAACACCTTTTTCGGGAGCGGCAGACCGAGCGCCATTAAGAAGATCGGCCAGTAGATCGTGTGGAAACGCAGGATATCCTTCCCGATGATATGCACGTCCGCCGGCCAGAGCCGCCGGAACTGTTCGGACTGTTCCTCGTAACTCTTGTCGGGGTCGTAGCCGATCGCGGTGATATAATTGGTGAGCGCGTCAAGCCAGACGTAGACGACGTGCTTGTCGTCGAAATCGACCGGGATCCCCCACTTGAAACTGGTGCGCGAAACGCAGAGATCCTGCAGCCCGACCTTGAGAAAATTGTTCATCATCTCGTTTTTGCGCGACTCGGGCTGAATAAAATCGGGGTGATCCTCGATGTACTTTATCAGCCGGTCGGCGTACGCGGACATTTTGAAGAAATACGCTTCCTCTCGCGCCTGGGTGACGGGCGCGCCGCAATCGGGACACTTGCCGTCCGCGACCTGCGTATTCGTGAAGAAGGACTCGCAGGGCGTGCAGTACCAGCCCTCGTAGTGTCCTTTATAAATGTCTCCCTGTTCGTAGAACCGCCGAAAGATCTTCTGCACCGCGCGGACGTGACCCGGTTCGGTCGTGCGGATAAAGCGGTCGTAACTCGAACCCATACAGTCCCAGACGCCCCGGATCTCCCCCGCCACGCGGTCGACGTATTCCTGTGGCGAAAGACCCGCGTCCTTCGCGTAGTTCTCGATCTTCTGTCCGTGTTCGTCGGTCCCGGTGCAGAAATAGACGTCGTAGCCGGTCTGCCGACGGAAACGCGCGACGGCGTCCGACATAATGATCTCGTAGGTGTTCCCGATATGCGGTTTACGCGACGCGTACGCGATCGCGGTCGTCAGATAAAACTTTTCTTTTTCCATTTCGTGTTCCTCCGTACCCAGTCTTTTCCGAAGCGGGTCGTTTTTGTGTATTATAGCACTCTTTTCCTCTTTTTACAAGGGCAAACGCCCCATTTTTGAAAAAACCGCGCGAAAAAGAGAATAAAAATCCACCCGCCTAGCGGGTGGTATTTCATTTTCGGGCATAGCCCTAAA
>CAMJDE010000257.1 GCA_946404295.1 uncultured Clostridia bacterium
ACTGGGCAAACGAGGTCAATCGGACGGGCTATGTCACCTACGTCGAACTCCTCTACGCCCGCGCCCTCGAGTGCCTCTCCCGCATCGCCCTGACGCGCGACAAGATCCGCGCCGATCGGTATCGCAAGATGTTCGTCAGGACGAAAAAAGCGATCAACGCCCTGCTCTGGGACGACGAAAAAGGGTATTACGTCAACTATCGGGACGGCGATTTCGTCGAGGACAATCTTTCGGTCGACACGATCCTCGCCGTTCTGTTCGGGATCGCGGATCAGGATAAGACCGAGCGGCTGCTTGACAACGTTTCGGCGATCCTCGAGAGCCGGAACAACAAGAGCCAGGGGGCGGGCGACTTCGGCGTGATGAGCGTTTATCCGTTCTACCGCGGCGTCGGCAGATGTTTTCACCGTTCTCTGCCGGACTACGGTTTTCACAACGGCGCCGCCTGGCCGTATTGGTCGGCGCTGGTCGCCTACGCGCAGCTGACGCACGGCCGCGACTGTACCTACGCCCTGACCTCGTCGTTCGATTGGAACGTCAAGCACGGGAATTATACCCCGGTCGAATACTATTCGCCGATCCGACCGATCGGCGCGCCGCTTCAGAGCGACGCCGCCGTCGCCGCTTGGGTGTACGATTGGCAAAACGGCGACTTCTTCCGGGCAAACGAGGAGATCTGGGGGAAGGAATAAATGGGCAAAAGCCCCGGTCGCCGCTTGACCGCCGCAAGAGAACGGCGGACTTCCGTCCCGGAGCGCGCCTCCCCGATCAGACGTGATCGGGGAGGCGCGCTCGTCTTTCTCACCCGCGCGTCTGAACCGATCCGGCTTTTTGTGCCCCCGCTCATATGGGCAATCTGCACAAACGACGATATGAATATTTGTTCAAACATACAGTTTTAGAGACGAGCGAGCGGGCAGTATTGACTTTTCTGAAAAAACGGAGTACAATAAAAGCGGCTGCGAAAGGAAAGCAGTTCGGCGTTACCTTGATAAACAAAAAAATATAAAAAAGGAGAAAAACCATGAAGAAAACGCTTGCGTTGATCCTGATGCTCGTTCTGTCCGCCTTCGCTTTCGCGTCCTGCGCGAAGAAAGAAAACGCGGCGACGACGACCGCGGCTCCGGGTACGACCCCGTCGACGACCGCGGCTCCGGGTACGACCCCGTCGACGACGGCGGCTTCGACCGAATCCGAAGCGATCGAATCCACACACGTCCACACTCCCGAATCCGAGTATACCGTTCTGACCCCCGCGTCCTGCGTTTCTCCCGGACACGAAGCGATCCTTTGCATCGATTGCGGGCAGGAGATCCCCGGCACGAGTCGCGAGATCCCGATCGACCCCGACGGGCACAGCATCACCGTGTGGGAAGTGACCGAGGAAGCCACGATCCTGAACCCGGTCGGCACAAAGACCGGGCATTGCTCGCTCTGCAACCGGGATTTTGAAAAGAACTTCGACGTCGAGATCAAGATTTTCGACGCGTCCGCGAGCAACGCGTCCTCGCAGGGCGGTCCCGTCACGATGCTTTCGGCGGGGGAGGAGTATTTCTATCCGACCGAAGAGCATCCCGACGGGCAGGATCTGCTGTTCGAGTTCTCGTATCTTTTCAACGAGACGCTCGACAATACCGTCGGCGACACCGATCTGTCGTTCTATGTCGGTACTTCAAGCGCCAGTCAATCCCTGATGATTTTCAGTTTGTCGCTGCGGGATTCGCCCTCCGATACCTGGCTGCGCGGCGGAGCGAAGGTCAAGGGACATTTCCAGACCGTCTATCAGTCGGGCGATCTGATCTACCCGACCGCCGCGCAACTTGCCGAAACCCCCGATCTTGAGTTCCCGGGGTTGGGCGAGTACGGCTGGCACCGGATCGGCGTTCGCGTGCATCAGGACGCCGAGATCGCCGGAAACGAGGTGAAATACACCCTGACCACCACGCTCTACGTTGACGGCGCGATGGTCCTTGCGTTCCACAACGACCCGGCGAAGCAGAAGGCGAAGGACTTTTACCTCTACAAAGCCGAGATCGAGGACGGAAACCTCGTTTACTCTGAAGGAACCGTCACCGCGGGGCAGACGAAGGAGTTTAACTTCCCCGGGGCGACGCAGCCGGCGTGCCTCGTCTTTGCCGACCTGTCCGTCACTTGCGGCGACGATTTCGTGCAGAAGGTGGAAAAGAACGCGTCTCCCGCGCCGGCGCAGTATGAGGTCGCCGCGGGCGTGAACGTCGACGCGACGGTATACTATCAACTGAAAGCCGACTGACCCTTTATCGTGTGACCCCCCGGGGCTGCCCCGAACGGTTCTTCTCCTCTGTCCCGTTTCCGGCAGCCCCGGGATTTCCGTTACGGCGGGAGCGCAGATTTGCGCTCCCGCCGTATTCTGCGAATGATCGGGCGCGTAAACGCATCTGATCTTCCGCGATGACTGCCGCCCGCGTATTGCTTTTTCACAACGGTTGGCTTATTTTATTTCAATTCGTTTTTCTATCCCCGTTCTCCCCCTCTCGGAGTATGTTTATACACCTTCGGGGGGAGAACGGGTATTCTGCACGCACCGTAGGGGTTCCCCGAAACGCACGCAGTAAGTTTTGGGGGGTTCCCGTGTGCGCGCCTGGTAACTTGAGCTGGCGCGGGTTGGTTTAATGAATGTTACCAAAGCGATTGGAACTATTCACCCCCGCCGGATTCGAACTGTAGAGGCGCCGGCGGCGCCTCTATGAAAAACAGCGACTTGTTCGCGCGATTTTTCATTCATCAGTGAAGAACTGGTTGGCAGCTCCCGTTCTGTTTTTTTCACAACAGCCCTTAATTAAAACCAAAGCCCCGAAACTCTATTGAGTCCCGGGGTTGTTTGGAGCTGCTAATCAGATTCGAACTGTAGAGGCGCCGGTGGCGCCTCTATGAAAAATAGCGACTTGTTCGCGCGATTTTTCATTCATCAGTGACGAACTGGTTGGCAGCTCCCGTTCTGTTTTTTCACAACAGTCCATAATTAAAACCAAAGCCCCGAAACTCTATTGAGTCCCGGGGTTGTTTGGAGCTGC
>CAMJDE010000258.1 GCA_946404295.1 uncultured Clostridia bacterium
CTGCTTTGAAGTCCTCGCGCACACCCGCCGTCAACGTCAGCACGGCCATCAGGGCCACAGTGAAAACGGTGAAGATTCTTTTCATATTCGGTTATCAGTAGGGTTTATGGATTTCATGTTGCAAATTTAGTCAATATTCCGCAAACTGCCGCACCATCTCGTCAAGGCGTTCAGATCGACCCTCGACGAGGCGAAATACGCCGATATCCTTCTGATCGTCTGCGACGCGACCGACCCCGAACTGCCCGAGCATCTTGACGTGACCCGCGAAACGCTCGCCTCGCTCGGCGCCTCGGACAAACCGACCCTGACGGTGTTCAACCACGCGGACGAGCTGCCCGACTGCCCCGAGACGGGGTTCGTCGCCGAGGGCGACCGCGTGTTCATCTCCGCGCTTACGGGAGCGGGGATCGACCTTCTTTTGGGAAAACTCGACGATCTGATCGCGACCCTGCGTCGTCCCTGCCGCTTCCTCTTTCCCTATACCGAGAGCGGACGGGTCGACCGTCTCTACCGCACGTCCGCCGTGCAGTCGGTCGAATATCTGGCGGAGGGGATCGAGGTGCGCGCGTCGGTCGACCGTCGGACGGCGGGCGAACTGTCCGCCTTCCTTGCCGGGGAGGGGGAAAGATGACCGACCGCGACTATCTGACCCTCGCCCGCGAGGGTCAGTCCCGCTATGAAGAAAAGAAATCGGTTTTCCTCGGCTTTGCCGCCAAACTGGAGAGCGAGGACGCCGCCGCGCGTTGGATCGCCTCGATCAAGCGCGCCTATCCCGACGCGCGCCATCACGTCTACGCCTACCGCCTGCGGGAGGGGAACGCCGCGCGTTACAGCGACGACCGCGAGCCGCAGGGGACGGCGGGGATGCCCATCCTCGACGTTCTGCGCGGAAAGGATCTTTTAGACTGCGGGATCGTCGTCGTTCGCTATTTCGGCGGGACTCTTCTCGGTACGGGCGGGCTGGTCCGCGCGTATTCCGCGGCGGCGTCCGACGCCGTAAAAGACGCCGGGATCGTCAGAATGACGATGCGGCGCCGCTTCACCCTCTCGCTCTCCTACGCCGACAACCCCCGCGTCTCGCAGATCCTTTCGTCCCGTCCGGGCGTTCTCTATGAACTTTCGTTCGGCGAGGGCGTGACGGTTTCGGGTACGGTCGACGCCGACGCCGCCGACGCGCTCTCGCTTGCCGTCACCGACTCGACGGCGGGGCGCGTTTCTCCCGAGTGGGGCGAACTCGTCTTCTCTCCCGTTCCCGTCGACAACTGAAAAAACGCGCTCCGGGCGAAACCCGGAGCGTAATTTTATTTTTTTTAAAAATAATTCTTCGGAAAAAAAGCAAAAAACGACTTTTCCGCGTATATTATTGTTGAAAAAAGAAATGAGGGAGGAGAATAGCCGATGACGACGTCCGCGTGGTTTCTCGAAAACGAAAAACAGACGCTCTCTCCGTTCGCGCAGCTGACGTCCGAGACGAAGGGACGCGCAAGACCCGAGGATTCGTCCCCCGTCCGCACGGCGTATCAGCGCGATCGCGACCGGATCATTCACTCCAAATCCTTCCGCCGTCTGATGCACAAAACGCAGGTATTCCTGTCTCCCGTCGACGAGCATTACCGGACGCGGATGACCCATACCCTCGAGGTGACGCAGATCGCGCGCATCATCGCGCGGGCGCTCCGCCTGAACGAGGATCTGACCGAGGCGATCGCCCTCGGACATGACCTCGGACACACCCCCTTCGGACACGCGGGGGAAGAGGCGCTTCGTTCCTGCTACGATCCGACCTTCTATCACGCCCGCCAGTCGCTGCGCGTCGTCGACCGCCTTGAAAACGACGGGGAAGGGCTGAACCTGACCTATGAAGTGCGCGACGGCATCCTGAACCATTCGGGCAAGGCGATCGCCTCGACGCTCGAGGGGCGGATCGTCAAGTACGCCGACCGGATCGCCTACATCAATTCGGACATCGACGACGCGATCCGCGGCGGGATCCTCTCGCTCTCCGAAATTCCCGCCGATCTGCTTGCAATACTCGGCGAGGGCTACAGCGAACGCATCAACCGGATGGTGCTCTCGGTCGTTGACGGCAGCGCCGACAAGGACGAGATCACAATGACCGAACCGGTCGGGGAAGCGACCGAACGCCTGCGGGCGTTTTTGACCGACCGCGTGTATATCAACTCCGCCGCGAAGGTCGAGGAACATAAGGCGAAGGATCTGCTCGTCTCGCTCTACGGGTATTACACCGAACGCCCCGACGAACTCCCGCCTCTTTACCGTCGCCTCGCCGAGACCGACGGGATCAAAACCGGCGTCGCCGATTTCATTTCCTGTATGACCGACCGCTACGCCGTGGATCTTTTCCGGCGGCTCTTCGTCCCCGACGTCTGGAGAGGGGGCGCCGTATGATCCCGAAGGAAGTCATCGAAGAGGTCGTTTCGCGTACCGATATCGTCCAACTGATCTCGGGCTACGTCACTCTTCGCCGCGCGGGGTCGAATATGGTCGGGCTCTGTCCATTCCACAGCGAGCGCACGCCGTCGTTCACCGTCTTTCCGGGGAGCAACAGTTTCTTCTGTTTCGGCTGCTCCGCGGGCGGCGACGCGATCACCTTCGTCCGCCGCGCCGAGAACCTCGATTATCCCGACGCCGTCGAGTTTCTGGCGAAGCGGGTCGGCGTCACGGTCATCGACACCGACGTTCACGAGACGCGTTCGCGCTTCGACCGCAAACGGCTGCTTGAAATGAACCGCGAGGCGGCGCATTTCTTCCATTCCTCTCTCTTCGCCGACACGCCCGACGCGGCAGAGGCAAGGGAATACCTGATGGGAAAGCGCGCGCTCTCGAGCGCGACGGTCAAGCACTTCGGGCTGGGCTACGCGCCCCCCGATTATTACGCGCTGACGCCCCACCTGCTCTCTCTCGGCTACACCGAGGACGAGCTGCTCGCCGCGGCGCTCTCGCGCAAGAGCGAGAAGAACGGAAAACTCTACGACTATTTTCACGGCCGCGTGATGTTCCCGATC
>CAMJDE010000259.1 GCA_946404295.1 uncultured Clostridia bacterium
TCAACTGACGGCGGACGGGAACGATTCGGATCTTCGGGGCGTCCGCCCCGACCGGGAAAGGAATACGGAATGTCGAAAAAGGACAGAAACCAGATGTTCGTTCGGATCGGCGCGATCGTTCTCGCCGTTCTGATGGTCGCGGGACTGGCGACCGTTCTCTTGTATCAACTGCTCTGACCGATCATGAAAAGACCCCCGGACGTGTCGTCCGGGGGTCTTTTTCCGTTTCTTCATTTCTGGAACGAGGCGCTCATATCCACGGGAGCGGCGGGCGCCGTCGTTTTCTTGACGTAGGTGGACTTCCTGATCTTGTCGTTCAGCGCTTTGTAGTATCCCTCGTGGTCAAAGTCGTTCGTGTCGATCCACTTCTGACCCTGCCAGTCGGAATAGTAGAAGGCGTCTGCAAGCGTCAGTTCGTTGATGCACTCGACGCCGGGGGAGAGCAGGGGTGTTCCGCAGCAGACGGCGGAGGCGAAGTTTTCAAGCAGCGCGTCGTGCTGGGCAACTTCCAGTTTCGGAGTCTCGATCTTGATCTTCTCGTTTTTGATCTGCGGGAAACTCGCGGTGTTCGTCCGGTTGAACTCCCGTTCGGATACTTCGTTTTTCCAGAAGGTCAGTTCGTCGTTTTCGAGGACGAGTTTTCCCATATCGCAGGAGATTTCAAGGCGGTTCGTACCGGGCATCTCGCCGGTCGAGGTCGTGTAGAGCGCGACGGTTCCGCTCTTATACCGCATCAGGACGTTTACGTCGTCGTCGACCTCAATATCGTAATATTTGCCGTAGTCGATCGTCGAAAGGACCTTGTCGGGCATCCCGAACATCCATTGGAAGAGGTCGATGTTGTGCGGGTTCTGATTGACGATCGTCCCGCCGCCCTCCAGTTTCCAGGTCGAGCGCCACGAACTGCTGTCGTGATACGCCTGCGGACGGTACCAGTTGGTTACGATCCAGATGACCTTTTTGATATGACCGAGTTCGCCCGACTTCACCATTTCGCGGATCTTTTGGAAGGTGGGATTGGTCCGCTGCTGAAAACCGACGCAGAAGACCTTGCCGCTCTTTTTCGCCGCCTCGATCATATGTAATCCCTGCAGCGTATAGACTGCGCCGGGTTTCTCACAGTAGACGTGGAGCCCCGCTTCAAACGCCATCACGGTATACTTTTCGTGGTCGTAGTGGGGAACGGCGATCAAAATCGAGTCGCAAAGACCGCTCGCGATCATTTCCTCCGCAGACGCAAAGCGGGGAACCGAGGGAAGGTTCTCCTCCGCCCACTTGAGACGCGCCGGATCGACGTCGCACACCGCGGCGAGTTCCATATGCGGAACGTTGCCCGCAAAGATGTGTTTCGCGTGGGAAGAACCCATATTACCGATCCCGAGAATACCGATTTTCGTTTTTGTCATAACGATCGACTCCTTTCCGTCTTGCGGAATGATTTACCTAATCATTATAGCATACGGAAACGGAAAAAACAATTGCGTGTTTTGTTCTTTTTTCGGGAAAAAGATTGCAAAAATTGCTCTTCCGATCGACAAGGATTCACTCGTCCGTCGTTTTTCGGTATGGCAAATTGCACATTTTTCGGGCAATCGCGCAAAGAGAGTTCCGAAAAAACCGCTCTCTACCGACAAAACCTGACGTGTTTGCGGATTTGGTGTCCTCTCTCGAAAGCGAAAATGAACCATTCTATACAAAAAAGAAGGTCGCCGTATTCCGCCCTCTTGTATTCTTTGACGGATTTTTTACCAAATTGAAAATAACTTTGTGCAAAATGCGGATTGCTTTCCGCGCGCAATTCTTGTATAATATTCTCGTAATAAGAACGAACCGGTCGAACACCTGACTATTTGTCCAGATCCGACGGTTTTTCGTTTTTTTGAAGCGGACAATCTTCGTCTCTTGATGCGGTTACTTGAAGCGGTGCGTGCTTCTGTAATAAAATATTTGGAGGGAAAAGAAATGTTCAAGAAACTTCTCGCGCTTACCCTGACGGTCCTTATGCTCGCGACTCTCTGCGTTTCGTTCGCATCCTGCGGCGCAACGAGAAAAGGCGAGGGCGAAGAGATCCTTCCCCGCAAGGAGATCTCCAGCAACGTGGAGATTCCCGCCGATTTCAAGATCGGTCTGATTACCCTGCACGACGAAAACTCCACCTATGACAAGAACTTCATCGACGCGTTCAAGCAGGTCTGCGACGCGCTGGGGCTCGTTGCCAACACCTCCTACTTCATCGTTTCCAACATCGGTGAAAACGAAGCGTGCTACAACACCGCGAAAGACCTTGCTCAAAACAAGGGCTGCAAAGTCATCTTCGCCGACTCCTTCGGTCACGAAGAGCACATGATCCGCGCCGCGAAAGAGTTCCCGAACGTTCAGTTCTGCCACGCGACCGGTACTTCTTCCAAGTATCTCGATCCCCAGCTTGCCAACTTCCACAACGCGTTCGCCGCGATCTATGAAGGCAGATACGTTGCCGGTATCGTCGCCGGTATGAAACTCAACGAGATGATCGAGTCCGGCAAGATCAAAGCCGAAGAGGCAGTGATCGGTTACGTCGGCGCGTTCACCTACGCGGAAGTTATTTCGGGTATGACCTCCTTCTTCCTCGGCGCCCGTTCCGTTTGCCCGAGCGCGACGATGAAGGTCCGTTTCACCGGTTCCTGGTACGATCAGGCGCTTGAGCAGGAAGCCGCGAACTCCCTGATCAACACCGACAAGTGCGTCCTGATCTCCCAGCACGCCGACTCGCTCGGCGCTCCCACCGCTTGCCAGCAGGCGAAGGTTCCGAACGTTTCCTACAACGGCTCGACCTACAACGCCGGCAAGGACACCTGGCTCGTTTCCTCCGCGATCAACTGGGCTCCGTACTTCCAGTACATCATCGAGAAGACCGCGAAGGGCGAGGCGTTCGACACCGACTGGACCGGTACCATCGCTACCAACTCGGTCGTTCTCTCCGGACTTAACCTCGACGTCATCGCCGACGGGACCGAAGAGAAAGTGCAGGAAGCCCTCAA
>CAMJDE010000260.1 GCA_946404295.1 uncultured Clostridia bacterium
GTCGGGGGGGCGATCGGCAGAAAAGCCGATCCCACCTGGGGAACGAAGGTCTGGGACTTCGGGAAATAAACCGAGAACGGGGAGGCGGATATGGCGCGTTATCTTGTGACCGGGGCAAACGGCGGAATGGGAAGAGCGATCTGCCGGGCGCTTACCGACCGGGGCGACGAGGTCGTCGGGATCGACCTGAAAGCGCCGGAGGAGGCGACCCCGTGGACGGTGATTCCGGCGGATCTGTGCGACTCCGCGTCGCTTGCCGCCGCGTTTGACGCGATCGCCGCGGGCGGACGGCTCGACGGCGTGATCCACGCGGCGGGGCTCTACGATCTCGGGTCGCTCGTCGAGATGGGCGAAGCCGAGTTCCTTCGCATTTTCAACGTCAATCTGTTCGGGGCGTACCGGGTCAACCGGCTCGCCCTGCCGTTTTTTGCGCCGGGGGCGCGGATTGTTCTGATTACGAGCGAACTCGCGCCGCTCGACCCGCTCCCCTTCACCGGGATCTACGCGATCACGAAAACGGCGCTCGACGCTTACGCCGACGCTCTGCGTATGGAACTGCAGCTGCTCGGCTATCCGGTTGTGACGATCCGGCCGGGGGCGGTCGATACCGGGATGCTTCCCGCCTCGACGGCGGCGCTCGAACGCTTCTGCGCGTCGACCGGACTCTACGGCGTCAACGCCGCCCGCTTCCGCGAGATCGTCGACCGGGTCGAGGCGAAAAAGGTCCCGCCCGAGCGGCTCGCGCGGGTGGTGACGCGGGCGCTGACCGTGAGACGACCGAAACTCGTCTACGCGCTCAACCGGAACCCGCTTCTGCGCTTGCTCGACCTGTTGCCGCGGCGGCTGCAGCTCGCGGTCATCCGCCGCATCCTGAAAAAACCGAACAAGAACGGAGAGAATAAACGATGACGAAAATGACGAAGAAAAGCGCGATCCTCGTGATCGTATCGGGGGTCCTGTTCCTTGCGGTCGCGGTATTCGCGTGGGTCAAGACGGTCCACTATCGCGGAGAGGGCGTGCACGCCGACGCCGTGATCGTCGACATCGAAACGACCTATTTCGACGACGACACCGACCACGAGGTGACCGTGCGCTTCACGACCGAGAGCGGCGAGGAGATCACGGGCAAGCTCGACGCGTACAAGTCGGGTTTCTACGAGGGAAAGACCGTTCCGGTCCTCTATCTTCCCGACGATCCGCACGACTTTACCTACGAGAAGAACGGACTGCTCCTGCCGCTGATCCTCGGCGGGGCGGGGGTTTTTCTCCTCGTTTTCGGGGTGATCGGGCTGGTCCGGAGCGGACGGCGCCCCGACGACGGCACCGACTTCGATCCGGGGGACGGCTCCGCGGAATAGGTCGAAAAAGGGGGGGTTGCATTTTCCGCAACCGTGTGTTATAATATCGGAATACCGTGG
Source organism: uncultured Clostridia bacterium (assembly GCA_946404295.1). Lineage (GTDB taxonomy): Bacteria > Bacillota > Clostridia > Oscillospirales > CAG-272 > UBA1740. The sequence continues at coordinate 1,419 of CAMJDE010000260.1, forward strand.
TTTTTTCATTTTATTCCATTCTTTTAATGAACGCCGACTTTAATAAACCGCAATAACGTTAAGGAAGAGCAATCATGAAAAAGGATAAGGCGACGGGCGGGATCCGCCTTCGCATCATGAACTACGTGACGGGCGGGATCACGCTCGTCATCGCCGTTCTGATGCTGGCGACGACCTTTCTCGCCATCGCGGACTATAATTCGCTTCGCCACACGTCGGAGGCGTTCGTCGAGTGCCTCGACGGAGCGGAACAGATCCAGGACGCCTCGGACTACCTGACCGAGCACGTCCGCTATTTCGTCGGCTCGGGTATGCGGGAGTATCTGGATCTGTATTTTGAAGAGGCGAAAGTGACCCGCCGGCGCGAAGAAGGTCTTTCCAAACTCGGGAAGCATTTTGCCGGAACCGAACTTTACGACGCGCTGGAGCGCGCGGTCGAGGATTCTTACGCGCTGATGGAGATCGAATATCACGCCATGCGCCTGCGCCTCGAATCGATTCACGCCGACCCGTCGGAGTATCCCGCCGAGGTTCGCGATTGGCCTCTGAGTGCAGAAGAACTGGGATGGGACGAGGAAACCCAGATGGATCAGTCGCGTAAACTGGTCTACGACGAACAGGAATACGGGATCTATAAGGACGAGATCACCGGGCAGGTCAATCGGTGCCTCGAGGGGCTTGAAAACGACCTTCAGGGACGGCAGGCGAAGAAGGCGGGGCAACTGCGCGCGCTGGTCATCCTCGAACAGATCCTGATTATTCTGATGATCTCGGCGGTCGGTCTGCTCGTCATCCTGACCTCCGTCAACGTCTTTCATCCGCTGATCCGCGCGGAGCAGCTGATCCGCCGGGAGGAGCCGATCCCCGTGGAGCGGGGCTCCTACGAATACCGTTTCTTCGCCGCCACCTACAACCGGATGGTCGAGGCGAGCAAGGAGAACCGCGAACGGCTCGCCTTCAAGGCGTCGCACGATTACCTGACCGGCATTTTCAACCGCAGCGGGCTTGATCGCTATCTCGACCGCGCGGCGGAGGGGCAGAACGCCCTGGTGCTGGTCGACCTCGACGGGTTCAAGGGCGTCAACGACACCTACGGACACGACGTCGGGGACAAGATCCTTCGGAAATTTTCGGAAAAACTGTCTGCGTCCTTCCGTTCGGGCGACCGGATCTGCCGGATCGGGGGCGACGAGTTCGCCGTTATTATGTGGAACGCGGGCGTCGAGTGCGCCGCGATGATCCGCGAGAAGATCGCCTCGGTCAACGCGGAAATGCGGATCTCTTCCGAGGACGTTCCCTCCGTGACGATCAGCGTGGGCGTCGCCTTCGGCGGAGAGAGCGATCTGACGGGACGCGACCTCTTCCGGAACGCCGACCGCGAACTCTACCGCGTCAAACGTTCGGGCGGCTGCGGAATCTCGATCCGCGACGGCTCGCAGGACGAGGGCGACAACCGCGACGGATTGCCCGAGGACGAGATCGAAAAATAAACGGAATCATCCCCCGGCGGTTTTCGCCGGGGGCTTTTGTGTAATTATGCAGTTTATGCGCGAATCGTGAATAGCAAACGGGATACGTCGGGCGGCGTCCGGGCGGGTT
>CAMJDE010000261.1 GCA_946404295.1 uncultured Clostridia bacterium
GAAAGGCGACAAGAAGATCCCCTTCCGTATCCTTTTCCGTCGGATGCTCGCCTACGTCCGTCCCGAGATCGGATCGTTCGTTTTCGCGGGCTTCCTCCTGCTTCTGAACGTCGCGCTCGACGTCGTGATCCCTCTGATCTTCTCGCGCGTCACCGACGCGCTGACGAGCGAGATCATCCACCTTCGCACCGTGATCCTGCTCGCCGTCGGGGCGTTCGTCATCGGCGCTGTCAACAACCTGTTCATCTACGTCGAGTCGATGGTGCTTCAAAAGGCGGGACAGCGGATCATCTTCACCCTCCGTAAGGACGTCTTCACCCACATCGAGGGGATGAGCCAGAACCAGTTTTCCGAGATGCCGGTCGGGGCGCTCGTGACGCGGGTCGCCTCCTATACCCAGTCGATGAGCGACCTGTTCACCGACGTCATCGTTTCGGTGATCCGCAACGTCGTCACGATCGTCGGCGTCTACGCGATCATGTTCTTCGTCAGTTGGCGGCTCGCCTGTCTGATGCTGATCCCGATCGCGGTGATCTTTTTCGCCTCGCTCGTCTTCTCGCGTTACGAGAGCGGCGCCTTCCGCGACGAACGCAAACGGCTCTCGGATCTCAACGCTTTCCTGAACGAAAACCTGTCGGGCATGAAGATCACGCAGATCTTCAACCGCGAGGAGAAGAAGGCGAAGGAGTTTGACGAGAAGAATGACGGGCACCGCCGCTCGGTCTTCCGGATCGTGCTCGGCTTCGGGATCTACCGCCCCTTCGTCACCTTCGTTTACGTCGCGACCCTCGCCATGATCTTCTATTTCGGGGTCAAGTACGGGCTCTCACCCGGCGAGGTCGTCGCCTTCTACCTCTATCTCGGCAAGTTCTTTCAGCCGGTTCAGCGGCTCGCCGACCAACTCAACAATATCCACAAGGCGACCTCGGCGTCCGAGCGGCTCTTCAACCTGCTCGACGTACAGCCCGACGTCCGCGACGTCCCCGACGCCGTCGACCTCGTCGACGTGAAGGGCAGGATCGAGTTCAAGCACGTCTGGTTCGCCTACGTCGGCGAGGACTGGATTTTGCGCGACGTCTCCTTCGTCATCGAGCCGGGCGAGACCTGCGCCTTCGTCGGCGCGACCGGGGCGGGGAAGACGACGATCTTACAGTTGATCGTCCGCAACTACGAGATCCAGCGCGGCACGATCGAGATCGACGGACAGGATATTTCCAAAATCAAAATCAAGTCTCTGCGCCGCGCGATCGGACAGATGCTGCAGGACGTGTTCCTGTTCAGCGGAACGGTCAAGACCAACGTCAGTCTCCACGACGAGACCATCCCCGACGAAAAGATCGTCGAGGCGTGCCGTTACGTCGGCGCCGACAGTTTTATCGAGAAACTGCCCGACAAGTACGAGTCGCAGGTCATCGAGCGCGGCGAGAACTTCTCGCAGGGACAGCGGCAGCTGCTCTCGTTTGCCCGCACCGTCCTGCACCGCCCCGAGATCCTGATCCTCGACGAGGCGACGGCGAACATCGACGCCGAGACCGAGGTCCTGATCCAGGAGTCGCTCGAAAAAATGCGCTCGATCGGCACGATGCTCGTCGTGGCGCACCGCCTCTCGACCATCCAGCACGCCGATCAGATCATCGTGCTCCAGAAGGGCGAGATCATCGAGCGCGGAACGCATCAGGCGCTGCTTTCCGAACACGGCTACTATTGGAAACTCTACTGCCTGCAGTTCGAGGGCGGCGAAAAGCAGACCAGCGAAGCCTGACCCGGTTTCAAAAACCGGACGGAGCATTTTTCTCCGTCCGGTTGATTTTTTCTTTCCCGCGTGTTATACTGAAAAGGAAAGAAAACAAAGGAGACGCGAAAATGATCCGATCCGTGGGAAAAATGTCGAACGGGGAACTCTCGGCGCACGAAGAGAACGTCGTCTCGTTCCTTTACGCCGACGAGCGCTTTCTCGATTGCGTCGAGGACGCGGAGGATCTCGGCGTCTCGCTCTCGGTGCAGGTGCTCCGCGCCCACGCCGATCCCCCCGCCGTCGAGGGGGAACCCAAGTTCTCCCCGAACTACGAATCCGAACTCCGCGTCGATTTCGTCTCGGACGGTTTCGTCGCGATGAACAATCCCGAGGAGGGCGCCGCCGTGCAGATGTCGGTCAGCGCCCCGCTGGTCAGGACCGTCGACTCGCTCCTCTTCCGGAAGATCGAGCTGATTCCCTACGACGAACTGATCGAGGACGAGACCTTCTTCTTCTCGATCGAGGACTTTCTCGACGATATCGAGGATCACGGCGTCGGCGCCCCCTCGCCCTTCCCGCAGAACGAAAACGAGCGCGAGGCGCCCGAGGGGAATCCCGCCCTCCTCTCCTACGACGAACGCGGAGAGGGAGAGGTGATCGAACTCCAGAGCGGAGAATTCGACGGGCTATTCGAGAAGGAGAGCTCGCTCTACTTCACCCGCGACGGGTTCTACCCCTTCCGGGTGCTCTTCGCCCACGTCCTGTCCGACCGCTACCAAAACGGCGGGGTCTGGCGTCTCTCGGGCGACGATTGCCGCGCGGCGGGCGAACTCCTTTCCTCGCTTGCCGATCTGCCCGAAGCGATCCCGACCTTCACCGACCTGCTCTCCGAACTCTCAGTTTACGAGTTTGCCCCGACCGACCGCGCCGAGCGCCTGCTCACCGCCGTCACGGTCGGACGCCGCGACGACTTCCTTCGCGACGCCGGAACGCTCGCCGATTGGCTCCTCTCGCAGGGCGACGACGGCGTAACGGTGGTCGATTTTTGAAAAAGCGCGTGATCCGCCCGTCGGATCACGCGCTTTTTCAAATGAAGGGCTTTGCCGTTCAATTCACGGAGCCGTCGCAGACGGCGAGAATTCACGACGCGAAGCGTCATTTCACGACGGCGCAAGCCGTCAATTCATTGAGAATGAATTGCCCTGCGGGCATGAAGCGATCAAAGATCGCGTGAATTGCACCTGCGGTGCGTGAATTGCGATCAAAGATC
>CAMJDE010000262.1 GCA_946404295.1 uncultured Clostridia bacterium
TCGGTGACGGTCTCGTTGGTCCCGGCGCAGAGTTCGAGCAGACTGATCGAGTCGCGCATCCCGCCGAGCGCCATGCGCGCGATGACGCGCGCGCCGGCGTCGGTCAGTTCGATCCCCTCGGTTTTCGCGATTTTGCCGAGGTGTCCGACGATCGCGTCGGACGAGAGACGGCGGAAATCGAACCGCTGACAACGCGAGACGATGGTCGCGGGGAGTTTATTGAGTTCGGTCGTGGCAAGGATGAACAGGACGTAGGCGGGCGGCTCCTCGAGCGTTTTGAGCAGCGCGTTGAAGGCGCTGCCGCTCATCATGTGAACCTCGTCGATGATGTACACGCGGTATTTCAGATCCGCCGGAGTGAAGACGATCTCCTCTTTCATATCGCGGACGTTGTCGACGCCGTTGTTGCTGGCGGCGTCCATTTCGATCACGTCGGTCGCGATCCCCGCGTCGATCGAGCGGCACGCCTCGCATTCGTTGCAGGGGTTGCCGTTTTTCGGGTTGAGACAGTTGACCGCCTTGGCGAGGATCTTCGCGCAGGAGGTCTTTCCCGTTCCGCGCGAGCCGCAGAAAAGGTAGGCGTGAGAGACGCGGTTCTCCGCCACCTGGTATTTCAGGATATCGGTCACCTGGGGCTGACCCACCACGTCGTCGAAGGTCGCGGGTCTCCACTTGCGGTACAGGGCTCTGTACATACGCTGTCTCCTTTCCCGGGAAATACAAAGAAAAAGGGCGTCGCATCGGATCGAGACCGAAAATGCGACGACCCCGATCTGCCGGACGGCAGATTCCGGACGTCGGACAGAGCCATACACCGCTCCGTCGAGAATATTCCTACATACGTTAACCGCCCTCGCTGCTCCGGACAGGCACCCTTCCGGCGCATCGGACAAACCGCTTAATGCTGCTCGGTTCCCCGCCTGACATGGTTCACAGCCGCCGATCGCGGAAGACCCGTCGTTCAACGCAACTCGAAACGGCGCAGACTATACAGAAACATCCCTCGGGAACGGAATTCACCCCCGCTGAAGCGGATTTCGGGTACAGGGCACCGCTGCCTCCCCGGATAGTATGACTCCGTCCGACGCTCGGAATCACGGCGCACCGTGTTCCACACGATATTATAACATAGAGAAATAGTAAATGCAAGTCCCGAAAAGAACTTTTTTCACGTAACGGTGAAACCGCCGTTCGGCGACAGCGCCTGCCCCGTAACGAACGACGCGCCCTCGCCCGAAAGGAAGAGCACCGACGCCGCGATATCGGCGGGGGTTCCGAGCCGTCCGACGGGCGTCTCGGCGGCAAGTTCGCGCCGCGTCGCTTCATCGTACGACGCGCACATATCGGTATCGATCACGCCGGGGCAAACACAGTTGACGGTGATCCCCGAGGGGCCGAGTTCCTTGGCGAGCGCCTTGGAAAGACCGATCACACCCGCCTTGGAGGCGGAATAGCCCACCTCGCAGGACGCGCCGACCAATCCCCAGATCGAAGAAATATTGACGATCCGCCCGGATTTTTGCCGCACCATTTCGGGCACGCAAACACGTGTGCAAACGAAAACGGCGGTCAGGTTGACGGCGACGAGACGGTTCCAGTCGTCAAGTGACAGATCCTGAATCAATCCGGATTGACAAATCCCGGCGTTGTTGACGAGGATATCGACGCCCGAGAGCGCCCCCACCGCCTCCCGCGTCGCGCGCTCGGCGTCGACTGCGTCGGCAAGGTCGCACTTGATCGCGATCGCGCCGGTCTCGCGCGAAACCGTTTCGGCTGCGGCGTCAGCGGCGTGATAGAGAAAGGCGACCTTTGCGCCTTCCCCCGCGAACGCACGGACGATCCCTTCGCCGATCCCGCGGGAACCCCCGGTCACGATCACGCGCTTACCTTTGAACGTCTCTCTTTCCATTTCGTCACCCCGTTTCTTTTCTGCGTTCATTTTATCACACACGAAAAAATCTGTCAAGCGGGGTTTGTTTCCCGAAAAAACTTGCAAATCGCGTCTTCCTGTGATATAATATGACAAAAACGGGAGGGGTGAAAACGTGATCCTGATCCTCGACGGCGACCGGAGCAGAGGCGAAGAGATGCAACGCCGCCTTTGGGGGCTCCACCTGCTCTCGGACGTCACGACCTACTGCTCGCTCCGCAACCGCCTTCCGTCGGAGCGGATCACCGACGAGATCACCTTCGTTCTGCTGATCCGTCCCGACGATCCCGACCGTCCGCCCCTCTTCTTCAAGACCTTCCGCAAGAAAAGCACCGTTCCGATCGTGATGCTCGGCGGAGAGGCGACGGTCCGCGATCCCGGATCGCCGAACGCGCCCGACCTGACGGTCTCGAAAAACGCGACCGACCGCAAGATCCTGCACGAGACGCGCGACCTTCTGCTCTCGCTCGGAAAACCCGATCCGTGGGATCGGATCGCGGGCGGCGTCCGCGACCGCATCGAGTACGCCGACCATACCGTCTACGGCACCCCGATCCTCTTTACCCGCGGGGAGCGAATGTTTCTCCGCACGCTGATCCTCGCATTCCCCTCCCCCGTTCCGATCGAGGAACTCTCGACGCGCGCCGCCCCGCCGAACGGGAAAAAGACGTTGAACGCCTTAAAAGTCCTCGGATCGAAGATCAACGCGAAGGCGCTCGCCGCCGTTCACCGTCGGATCGTCAACTGGGACGGCGAACGCTTCTGGATCCGAACGTCGAAAACCGACCCCGGTCCGACGACACGTACCGACCCGGAAGAGGGATATATCGAGAATTATTACGACGAATACAAGTATTACCCGCGCAATTCGTTCTGAACCGTACGTCCGGCGACGCCGGAGAAAGGAACCGACCATGCCCCAAACCGTCCGCGAATATCAGGACGCGATCCTGAAAGCAAAAAAGGAGAACGGCTTTGCGATCCTGGCGCACGTTTATCAGTCGCCCGAGATCGTCGAGATCGCCGATTTCGCACGTTTATCAGTCGCCCGAGATCGTCGAGATCGCCGATTT
>CAMJDE010000263.1 GCA_946404295.1 uncultured Clostridia bacterium
TCTGAACTCTTCCGTACGGTTCCGCTCGCCCCGCGCGCGCTCTTATCGGTCGTCCTGCTCGCCTTCACCGTAATCCCCGTCGATCTGGTGCGCAAATTCTTCGCCGCGCTTTCGGGGAAAAAGCGGGGCTATTGACGAAAAGCCGCGCCGTTTGCTTGACAACGGCGCGGAAATGGAGTAATATATAGGAAGTACGAAAGTACAATTTCTTTTGGAGGTTTTACAATATGTCAAGTCGTCCCGAACTTCGTGCGAAAGCACGGCAAAGACTCGGCGGAGGGATCTTCTCGACCAACTGGCTGTTGGCGCTGCTTGCGATCGTGATCGTCTCCGCGATCAGTTCGGCGGTCAGTTTCACCGGTATCGGGCCGCTGATCCTCGTCGGACCGCTCTATTTCGGTCTCGCGGCGTTCTTCCTTTCGCTCGCACGCGGAAAAGAGCAGGGGGATCTTGCCGATCTGTTCAAGGGATTTACCGACGGCGGATTCGTCCGTCTGCTTCTGCTCGGGCTTCTGCAGTCGATCTTTGTTTTCCTGTGGTCGCTGCTCTTCCTGATCCCGGGCATCGTCAAGAAGTATTCGTATTCCCAATCGATCTACCTCGCCTACGATCACCCCGACTGGGAGTGGAAACAATGCATCGACGAGAGCCGCCGGATCATGAACGGACACAAGTGGCAACTCTTCGTCCTCGATCTCAGTTTCATCGGCTGGTACATCGTCGGTATGCTCGCCTGCGGGATCGGCGTCCTTTGGGTTTATCCCTATCAGGAAGCGGCGCACGCCGAGTTCTACGAGGAACTCACCGCCGAGACCGTCGTCGACGGAACCGCGACCGTCGAGGGCTGATCCTTCCGAACCGCATAAAAAACCCGGGCGCTTGCTTCCGCAAGCGCCCGGGTTTTCGAGTATGTAAAATTACATATCGAGCAGACGCCAGATCTCGCCCTTCGTGATCATGCAGATCAGGTCGACGATCCAGATCAGGAGCCCGAAGAACGGGATGATCCGGAGAATGCCGGCGACGATCTTGCCTTCGGTAAGGCGGGTGATGACACCGCAGATCCACGCGGTGAAGGGAATGATGGCGAGAATGATGCTGATGATTCTGTCAAGGCCGAAGTAATCCTTTTTGGCTGCCATGGAAAAAACCCTCCCTATGTTTTTATTTGGTACTTTAAGTTTACCACATTCCGCCGTTTTCGTCAATCGTTTTCGACAAAAAAATCGGTGAAAACAAAACTTTTTTTGAAAGAGTCAATCGGCTTTCCCCGTTAACGCCTCCCGCGCGCGGAAAAGCGCGTCGGAAAGCGCGACGAATTCGCCCGTTCCGAGCCGCTCGCCCCGCACGTCGGCGGGGAAGCCGCACGAGACGACGATCTCTCCGAGCTTCTCTTTCCCGAGGTCGGAGAAGCGCGCCGACAAGGCGTTGACCAGCGTCTTGCGCCGCTGCTCGAAGGCGGCGTGGACGGCGGCGAAAAAGACCTTTTCGGAGAGCGGCTTGAAGCGCGGTTCGGGATACAGGTCGATCGAGACGACCGCGCTCGACACGGCGGGCGGGGGCAGGAAACTGCCCGGCGAGACGGTGAAACGCCGTTCGACCGTCCCGTAGTAACCGAGAACCGCGGTGATCGCGCCGTAGTCCTTCGATCCCGGTGCGGCGGCGAGTCGGTCGGCGACCTCTTTCTGCACCATCACGGTGATCCGCGAGAAACGGATCCCGCTTTCCAGCAGTTTCAGCAGAATGGGCGTCGTGATGTAGTAGGGAAGGTTCGCGGCGACCGCCACGGGAAAATCGACCCCTGGAACGCCGCCCCCCGCCGCCGCCGAAAGAAGCGCCGAAAGGTCGACTTCCATACAGTCGCCGTTGACGACCGTCACGTTTTCATATTCGGCGAGCGTCTTTTCGAGAACGGGGATCAGCCCGCGGTCGATCTCGACCGCGACGACCCGGCGGTAGCGTTCGGCGAGCGCGGCGGTCAGGCACCCGATCCCGGGTCCGATCTCGAGGATCACGGCGTCCTCGTCGACAGACGCGGCGTCGGCGATCTCTTCGGGGACCGCGGGATCGACGAGAAAGTTTTGCCCCAGGTCGCGCCGGAAGCGGATCCCCGCCTCCTCCATCAGTTCCCGGATCACCCGGGGATTGCATAAATTCATAAAAAACCTGCCCGTTTTCATTTTTACTCTTGACAAACGCGGGATTCCGTGATAGAATAACCCTCGGATTTTCAAGTGAACCGCCCGCTGGTGTAGCACAGGGGCAGTGCAGCTGATTCGTAATCAGCAGGTCGTGAGTTCAAATCTCACCACCAGCTCCAGAAAAAAGTGTCTTTTGTCGCCTGACAAAAGGCGCTTTTTTCAACTAAGTGTTCCGCTGACGCGGAACGTGAAGCACACTTCGTGCGTGAAGTGAGGCTGCGCCTCGTGAAGTGCCTGCGGGCGTGAGTGGCGGAGCACTTAACTTCACTTGCCGCTCGCGGCATACTTCACTACGGCGAAAGCCGTAACTTCACTTGCGCCAACGGCGCAAACGTCGGTATTCACGAAAAAGTGTCTTTTGTCGCCTGACAAAAGGCGCTTTTTTCAATGATATCCGTTTCAGGCGAAACGGGTGATATACACTGACGCGTTTGAAGGAACGGATATCATTAAAACCGTTCCCTTTATCATCATACCATATCAGACGAAAGAATGCAAGAGCGGAGAGTGAAAGAAGAGACCAAAGGTGACGGGAATCTCGCCAAAGGCGAGTATTTTTGCGCCTCGCCGCTTACAAGCGAGCTTGACGCGCTCTTCGGCGCAAATGCGAACCCGCGCTTGCGCGTCCTCACTTTGTGAGACGAGAAAACGAAGAGAAAAGCGCAAGCCGGGTCGCGACTATGACAATCGACGGGAATCTCGCCAAAGGCGAGTATTTTTGCGCCTTGCCGCTTACAAGCAAGCTTGACGCGCTCTTCGGCGCAAATGCGAACCCGCGCTTGCGCGTCCTCACTTT
>CAMJDE010000264.1 GCA_946404295.1 uncultured Clostridia bacterium
CTTGCACTTGTATTGACAATCCAAGGTAAGAAAGCGCGGCAAAGAACTTCAATAATGGAGTATTATTGAAGAGCAAAACGGCGTTCCCTTTCGACTAACGCCGTTTTGCGGTTCTATAGACGCTACTACAGAGACAATCGTTGCTTTTGAGTGGGACGTCGAGGACGTCGTCCCCTACCCGTTTTCCTTGCTTTCGGTAAACCAAAACGTTGACCGCGCCTTTCGGCGCGGTCAACTCATAACGATCGCCGCCCGATTGCGGGCGGCGATCCCATAACTCTAAACGTTGCGCCGCAGCGCAACTCATAACTGCCGCAAAAAACGACCGCGCATTTCTGCGCGGTCGTTTTTGCTTTTAGATTTTCGGAATAGTAATCTCCACTTCCTTGCCCAGAGCCGCGGACTTCGCGATGCCGTCCAGAATCGCCTGGTTGTAGAGGATCTCGCTCGACGGAACGGGAGCGGCGCCGCCGTTCTTGCTCGCGTCGAGGAAGGTGCGGATCTTCTGGTCGAAGAGCGAGGGCATACAGGCTTTGTTGCCGATCAGCGGGATCTCGGTGCAGACCTGCTCGCCCGCGACCTCGTGATAGATCTTCAGGGGCTTGTCGAACGAACCGTTCCAGCATTCGGTCGAGGGAATGCGGAGCGAGCCCTTGGTACCCATGATGATCGAGTCGCCCGAGGTGTCGAGGTTCATCGCCCACGCGATACGGAAGTCGAGGATGATCCCGCCCTCAAGGCGAATGAACGCGGCGGCGAAATCGTCGACCGAGAACTTCTCGGCGTATTCGGGATGACCCTTCTTGACGTAGCCCGAGTAGTTCGGATCCTTGCCGAAGAAATCGGACTTGTAGCCCGAGACGGTCAGCGGTTTCGGATAGCCGAGCGCGTTCAGAACGCAGTCGAGCGAGTAGCATCCGATATCACCCAGCGCGCCGAGGCCCGCGGTCTTGTCCTCGATGAAGGTCGTGCCGTAGGGGAAGGGAATACCGCGACGGCGGCCGCCGCCGGTCTGAACGTAGTAGATCTTGCCGAGTTCGCCCGACTGCACGATCTTCTTGATCATCTGCATATTGGCGTCGAAACGCGGCTGGAAACCGATCGAGAGGACCTTGCCGCTCTTCTTCTCGGCGCGCATAATCTCGACCGCTTCTTCGGTGGTGACGCACATCGGCTTCTCAAGCAGGACGTTCACGCCCGCGTTCAGCGAGTCGATCGCGCAGATCGCATGGGTGCGGTTGTAGGTGCAGACGCTGACGCAGTCGAGTTTCAGCGACTTGTCCGCGAGCATCGCCTTGTGGTCGGCGTAGTCGGTCTTGACGCCCTCGATCCCTCTGTCCTTGAAAAACGCTTCGGCTTTTCCGGGGATCAGGTCGCAGCCCGCGACGATCTCGACGTCGGGCTGTCTCAGGTAGCTCGACAGGTGGGTCTCGGCGATCCAGCCGCAACCGATGATACCGACGCGTACCTTTTTCGACGCGTCGACCTCCGCCTCGTCTTTGCTGACGTCCATAAAAGCGTTCAGGGAATCGTCCTTCTTTGCCATGATTGTTCCTCCGTTCAAATTCTCGTTTGATTCGGTTGTACGCCTGCACGCGCGGGCGTCTTTTACCGTTTACATTATAACAGATTCGAATAGGAAAGTAAACCCTTTTTTGAAAAATCTTCGGGAATCCCGCGTCAGATCCCGACGGGGTCGCCTCCCGCGTCGTAGGTCGCGTCGTCGCCGTCGCGGGATGGGAAGCGCGCGCCCCGCGCCGGGACCGGTTCGTCGACCTCGCCGTTGATATGTTCGCCCTCGCTGACGTAGCGTTTCGCCTGCGTCGAGAAGAGTTCGTAGTACTTGCCGCGCTTTTCCATCAGTTCGGCGTGCGTGCCCTCCTCCACGACCTCTCCGTATTCCAGCACCACGATCTTCGAGGCGACGGTCGCGCTCGAAAGCCGGTGCGAGACGAAGATGGTCGTTTTGTCGCGGCGCAGCTGGTCGAAGGTGTTGAAGATCTCCTGCTCGGCGATCGCGTCGAGCGAGGCGGTCGGCTCGTCGAGGATCAGGATGTCCGACGTGCTGTAAAAGGCGCGGGCGATCGCGAGTTTCTGCCATTGCCCGCCCGACAGTTCGGTGCCCTCGCGGTCAAAGATCCGCATCAGGGGCGTGTCGTACTGCTGAGGCAGATGCGAAATGTACTCGTCGACGTTCGCCTGCACCGCCGCCTCGCGGATCTCCTCGGGGATCGGGGTGCGGTGCACGTCGCCGAAATGGATGTTGTCGGCGACCGTCACGGCGTAGCGCCCGAAGTCCTGGAAGATGATGCCGAACATCTTGTAGAGTTCGGACGTGTCGTAGCGTTTGAGGTCCTCGCCGTCAAGCAGGATGCGCCCCTCGGTCGGGTCGTAGAGACGGGTCAGCAGTTTGATCAGCGTCGTCTTTCCCGCGCCGTTCAATCCGACCAGGACCGCCGTCTCGCCCGGGCGGAGCGTCAGGTTCACGTCCTTGATGACGTCGCGCTCGGTGCCGGGATAATGGAAACTGACGTTCTGAAACTCGATCGTGTGCGGGATCCCGCGCAAAACGTGCAGGGGTTCGCCCTCCGGCACGATCTTCTGCTCCTCGTGCAGAAAGACGAGCAGGTTGTCGATGAACAGCGTCCCTTCGTAGATCGACGCCGAGTTGTTGATCAGGTTCCCGACCTCGGTCGAGATCTGGTTCAGCGCCCCGGTATAGAGCGAGTAGTCGCCGATCATAAATCGTCCGCGGAAGACGTTCAGGGCGACGAACCCGTAGCAGACGCAGTTCACGACCGACGAGACGATCGAGATCGAGACGTGCCAGATCCCCTCGTGGATGATCAGGCGGCGGAGCCCCGAAAAGTAGCGCTTGAACACCGACTGATAGGCGTCGATGAACGCCCCCGACAGGTCGTAGAGACGGATCTCCTTGACGAGGTCCTTATTG
>CAMJDE010000265.1 GCA_946404295.1 uncultured Clostridia bacterium
TTTACAACTTCAAACAGGACGTTCTGATCGACCTGCAGGCGCTCGCGCTCGACTACGCCGCGAACGGCGAACGTCTTTCGGGGCTCCGCGCGATCTACGCGCTGAAAAACGCCCTGAAAACGATGGATTTCCGCGATATCGGCGGCGACCAATGCCGCCAGTTCGGTTTTCTTACGTTCACCGCCGCCTGCGTCTACGACTGGTGCTACGACCTGCTCACCGACCGCGACAAAAAGCAGATCGTCGCGGGCGTCGAGCACAAAGTGCTGTCCGGCGAAAACGACCGCGGCGCGAAGATGGAGGTCGGTTTTCCCCCGTCGGGGCAGGGCGCGGTCTCGGGGCACGGCACCGAGCTCCAGTTCCTGCGCGACTACCTCGTGTTTGCGATCGCGATCTACGACGAGTATCCCCTCTGGTGGGACTATATCGGCGGGCGTTTCTACGCCGAATACGTCCCGGTCAGAAACGAGTTTTACCGGGCGGGAATGTACCCGCAGGGAACCTCGCTCTATATTCAGATCCGCTATACGGCGGACCTCTATTCCGCTCTGCTCGCGCGGGCGGCGACCGGCGCGATCCCCTACGACGAAGCCGATATGAAGCGCGTTCTCCGGACGGCGTACGCCTACGAACTTCCCGGCGGCTGCGCCTTCGCTTCGGGCGACGACCATACGGGAGATCCGCCGCTCGTCAATCTCGGGCAGCTCGCGCTCCTTTCCTCCTATTTGTTCAACGACGCGACGGTGCGGGCGCAGCTCGAATACCACGAGAAGAGTTATACCGATTTCAACGGCTATTTTACGTCCTGCGCTTCTCCTTCGCTTTATCTGATCTGTTCTTCGTCGGGGTTGAAACCCGCCCCCGACCGCCACGCGGATATGCCGCTCGTCCTTTATAACGGCGGCTGGCTCGGGCAGATCATCGCCCGCAGCGGTTGGGACGACCGTCAGGCGGCCTGCCTTTCGAAGATCGGGGTTCGCTCGACCGCCAATCACGATCACTCCGACGCCGGATCCTTCCAACTTTTTTACCGCGCGATGCTCGCGGGCGACACCGGCTCCTACGACAAATACGGCGACCCGCACCACTACTGGTACCACCAGGCGACGGTCGCGCACAACGGGCTTCTGATCTATAACCCCGCGCTTGCCGGGTCCGACCGCGGGTACTACAGCGGCGGGCAGACCCACAAATGGGAGACGCACGATTTCTCGGTCTGGCAAAACGACCGGGAACACAAAACCGGGACCGTGACGGGGGTCTCCTACGGCTATGCCGACGCGCTTCAAACCAAGCCGACCTACGCCTATCTGGCGGGCGATATCACCCCCGCTTACGACGAGGCGACGGTCTCGGAGGTCACGCGCCGTTTCCTGACCGTCTTCGATACGGGAAATACCGACGTTCCGATGATCCTCTTCGTTTTCGACCGGATCACGGCGAACGATCCCACGTTCAAAAAGACCTTTTTGCTCCACGTCCCCGCCGAACCGAAAATCGACGGACGTACCGTTTCGGTCGAGCGCGGGGAGGGCAAACTCGTTCTGCAGAGCGTTTTCGGCGGCGATGCCGTCACGCCGATCGGCGGGACGGGGAAGAACTACGTCGTCAACGGCGAACAGCTCGCCCCCTGCAAGGGCGGCGACGACGGCTTCTGGGGTCGCGTCGAGATCAGCCCGACGCCGGGCAGGGCGACCGACGACCTTCTGAACGTTCTCTTCGTCACCGACGCGGGGAAGACTCCCGCATGGGAAGCCGCGCCGATCGAAACCGACGTCGCGGCGGGCGCAGCGATCGGGGACGTCGCCGCGCTCTTCATCCGCTCCGCAGTCCGTCGCGCCGAACCCTTCTCCGTTTCTCTCGCGGGAGAGGGGGAGTACACGGTCTATCTCGCGGGCGTCGCCGCGGGAAACTGGAGCGTCACGCTCGACGGGGCAGCCGTCGCGACGGCGACCGCGACCGAGGACGGGGGTCTACTCGTCTTCCGCGCTCCCGCGGGCGACCTTTCGCTCTCCCGAGTCGGATGATACCGCATAATACGAAACACCCCGCCGCAGACGAGTTGCGGCGGGGTTTTCATTATACGGACGGTCTTTTGCCCGTCGTCTGAAACCCTGGAAACGCCGAAAAGTGCAAAAGAAAAACGAAAGCAAGAAGAAAATTGTTTTCACCAATGTTGCTGTTTTTACAAAAAGATCAATCAAATAGTTGAAAAAGTTTTTTGCGCGTGCTATAATAATGGAGGGAAAGCCCCATAAGAAACCGTTTGATTCGGGAGGAAAAAATGAAGACGATTAGAAAAATCGCATGTCTGATCCTTTGTTTGGCATTCTTCGTACCTGCTCTCGCGTCCTGCGGCAAGAGCGAAGCGACGCCCGTCGCGACGACCGCGCCGACCTCGACCGACCCCGTCTCGGGCGAGCCCGTCGCCACAATACCCGAAACCGAGGCGGTGACCGCCGTCGCCACGACCGACAAGTGGGAGAAACTGGCGGGGAAGATCACGATGCTCTCTGCGCGCGACCGACAGCTGAAGATCGAACTCAGCGAAAAATATACGCCGGAGAAGGCGTCGAGAAACGATATCTACGTAAAGGGACCCGACGCGATTGAGGAAGGCGTGACGCCCCCGATCCAGCAGATGATCTACGAACGCAACCGGGCGGCGGACGAACTTCTCCAAACGACGGTCGAGTACGTGTTCTGGGATTACGAGTGGGGTAAGCAGGCGAAGCAGATCGAGCTTGTCGTGAAGGGAAACGATCCCGACGCCCCCGATCTCTTCGTCAATATGTTCTACGATCTCGGCAAGGCGGCGCTGAGCGCGTTGCTGATGGACGTGTGGTCGATCCCGGGCAGTTTCTTCGATTTTGATACCGAGGGCTGGCTTTCCGCCTGGATGCAATCCATGTCGTTTACCG
>CAMJDE010000266.1 GCA_946404295.1 uncultured Clostridia bacterium
ATGCTTTAACGGATTAATTTAGACCATCGTTTTCCGATCTGCGCTGAAATGTGCGTGTCGTCACTCAGCGGAGATGAGGAAATCATACAAGGGCTGCCCCCCGTCCACACTCGTCGCCTCCGCGTCTCGCCCGAAGAGCGAGCCGATCAGCTTGACGACCTCTTCCCCTTCCTCTTCCGAGACGCCGGCGCCCCGGAACACGGTCAGGAAGGTCGCGCCCTTGACCCCGGCGAGAAGCGCCGAAAGGCACTCGGTGCGATCGAGTTTGTGGCAGACGATCTTCCCGCGGAGCAGTCCGAGGAACTCGCCCTGCCGCACCGTCTCGCCGTTCACGACCGAGTCGCGGATGGCGCGGGTGACCGAGAGGGACGAGACGTTTTTCATCGCCTCTTCCATCGCGGATTTGTTGGCGTCGAGGTCCGCGTCGGGATCGAACGCCATCATCACGGCGATCCCTTCCTGGATCGTATAGGTCGGGATCACGACGACCTTCTTTTTCTTTTCAAGCAGCGCCGCCTGCGCCGCGACCATACAGATATTCTTGTTGTTCGGGAGGACGAAAACGACCTTGGACGGGGTGGCGCGCACCTGCGTCAAAACGTCGTTGGTGCTGGGATTCATGGTCTGCCCGCCCTTGACGATCTTGTCGGCGCCGAGGTCGCGGAAGGCGGCGACGATCCCCTCTCCCGTGCAGACCGAGACGAAACCGTATTCCTTCTCGGCTTTCGCCTCTTTCGGGGTGAGGAGTTGTTTGGTATAGTTGACGGTGCGCGCCGCGGCGCCCTCGATCTTGCCCGCCGCGACGGCGACAGGCGACGGCTTCTTTTCGGTCACGAGACTGGTGTGCTGTTCGCGCATATTCTCGACCTTGACGGTCAGGAGCGCGCCGTATTTCACCGCCTCGGAAAGCACCTTGCCGGGGTCGGAGGTGTGCACGTGGATCTTGACGATCTCCTCGTCGTCGACGAAGACGGCGCTGTCGCCCGCCGCAAGGACGAAACTCCGGAAGTCGCCGCAGGTGCCTTCGCCCTTATAATCGGGGCTCTTGCCGACGATACACTCGGTGCAGTAGGGGTAAACGATGTCCTCGGTACTGAACTTTCCGAAGACGGAGCCCGCGTTCTCGCTCCGCTCTTCGTCGAGGGCGACGGGCTTTCCGTGCAGGGCGGCGATCATGCCCTCCAGCACGACGACGAAGCCCATACCGCCCGAGTCGACCACGCCCGCCTGTTTCAGGACAGGGAGCATCTCGGGGGTCTTGTCGAGGGTTTCGCGCGCGACGTCGAGGATCTTGTCGAAGAGTTCCTCGAGGGTCGGGGGGTTCAGTTTCTTTCCCGCCAGTTTTTCCGCCGCCTCGGAAGAGCAGCGCATCACGGTCAGGATGGTTCCCTCGGTGGGGTTGGAGACCGATTTATACGCCTCTTCGGTACCGAGGGTGAAGGCGCGGGCGACGTCGGGCACGTCGGCGCGGGCGATCTCCTTGAAGGCGCGCGAGACGCCGCGGAAGAAGAGCGAGAGGATGACGCCCGAGTTGCCGCGCGCCGAACGGAGCGCGGCGGAGGCGATCTCTTTCGAGACCTCTTCGACCGTCTCTCCCTCACGCCCCGCCGCCGAAACGCCGCCGAGGGTCATACTCATATTGATCCCCGTGTCGCCGTCGGGCACCGGAAAGACGTTCAGATCGTTGATTTTCTGTTTCGCGTTCTCAAGCGCGTTCCCCGCGGAAACGACCATCGAACGGAACAGCGAGCCGTTGATTTTCATGTCGCGATTGCGTTCCTTTCGTCGGGGTCAGCGCTTATTTCCGAGGAAGAAGAGGGCGAGCGTCCCGGGTCCCGAATGGGAACCGATCACGCGTCCGGTATAGCCGATCTCGACCCGCTTGATCCCGAAGGTTTCTTTCACCCAGCCCGCGAGTTCCTCCGCGTCCTCTCGGCAGTCGCCCTGGCAGATGAAGACGGTCTGCTCCTCGGGGAGGATCGCCGAACTCTTCATGTGTTCGAGAAGGGCGCGCATCGAGTTCTTGCGCCCCTTGGCTTTCTCCATATTGATGAGGTGTCCTTCGTCGTCGACGTGGAGCACCGGGCGGATGTTCAGCATCGTGCCGAGCAGAGCCGTCGCGCCCGAGATGCGTCCGCCGCGCTTGAGGTGGAAGAGGTCGTCGACCGTGAACCAGTGGCAGAGGTTGAAGCGCGTGCGCTCGGCGTACTCGTAGGTCTCCTCGATCGTGTGGCCCGCGCGGGCGTACTTGACGACGTGGAAGACGAGAAGCCCCTCTCCGAGCGAGGCGCTGAGCGTGTCAAGGACCAGGAACTTACGCGCGGGGTATTTTTGGGAAAGATCCTCCTGCGCGATCTTCGCCGAATTGTACGAAGCCGAAAGCCCCGACGAGAAGGCGAGGAACAGGACGTCGATCCCCGCCGCGAGCATCGGCTCGACGAACTCGATCACTTCCCCGACGCTGTACGCCGCCGTGACGGCGGAGCACTTCTCGCGCAGGGCGTTGTAAAAGTCGGTATAACTCAGGGTCAGCCCGTCGATCACCGTTCCGTCGGGCTTGGTGAGGGTGGTTTTCAGTTCCAGGACCGAGACGTTGAGTTCCTCGATCAGTTCGGGCGTCAAATCGGACGCCGAATCGGTTACGATGCGAAAATCCATTTGTTGTCTCCTTATGTCAGATCCGAATGGGATCGGTCGTTTTTTTGCGGTTTTACGGGCATTTTTGCCCGTTCTTTTTTATTATACCACGCAATATGGTTTTTGTCAACAGATGTAATGTTTTTTGGTGTCCGCGTTTCCAAATCACCCCGAAGGGGTGGATGTAATCCGCCCAAAGGGCGGTATGTAA
>CAMJDE010000267.1 GCA_946404295.1 uncultured Clostridia bacterium
GACGCCTACGACGCGTCGGGGGCGCTGAAAGGGATCCCGTACGTCATCCGTACCTATACCCAAAAGAACGGAAACGTCTATTACGCCCGCGCCCTGACCAAGCGTACCAACACGATCCTCTCGATCACGGGCGATTGCGACGTCGCGGCGGGCTTCCGCGGGATCGGGAGCATCTATTCCGAGACGAACGCCTACTCGAGCGACCGGGTGCATCTCGGGATCGCGTCGATGACGGGAACGGGAAACCCGACGATCACCCTGCATATGTCGTTTGCCGAATACGACGCCTCGGTCACGTCTTACCGCGTCGTGAACGGAAACACGTTCGCGACGACCGAGAAAGAGGTCATGTTCGGCTCCAACGCCGGTTTCGGATTGTTCAACCGTCTGTACGTGACCGGCGAGGGTTATATCGAGGGGTTCACCCTTTCGGGTAGCGTGCGTTACCGTCTGCGGCAGGTGTCCGACGGCTCCGCTTCGAGTTGCAGTTACGCCAACGTGAAAGGTTACTCGGTCCTGAACGTCGGCGCGCTCGCCGGAACGGCTTATTCCAACAGTTCCTCCTTCTATACGTCCGTGCGGATCCGGAACGTGACGCTGTCCGGGCTCTCGGTCGAGGGACCGAAGTACGCCGGAGGACTCGTCGGCTGTTTCTGCAATCCTATGAACGGAAACGACGCCAAGTACATAAACTACGTCACCGAATGTCCCGTTTCGACCCTGACGGTCGAGGCGGGGATCGCGGCGGGCAGCTATTTCGGCTACGTCAACGTCGGCGGCAATAACGCCAACGCCAACGCGGCGCGACTGATCATCACGGGCGCCCCGTCCCTTAAGACCACGGTCGCTCCGACGGAGATCACGGTATCCGGCGCGCTGGACGAGATCTGGGAGCGCAGCAGCCCCGCCGCGGGGGGGCTCATCGGCTGCGCCGACACGGCGTACGCGGCGGGCGGCGACTATTATCTTCAGGTCCGGTATATTAAGGTGGTCGGCGGTACGCTGACCGCCCCCCGGACGGGCGAGGCGACCTACACCAACGCGATGTATCAAAGAGGTCTTCCCGCCGCGGCGGGCGTCGTCGCGAAGGTTCGCGGTACCAAGATGCTGATATCGGACTGCGAGATCCTGCACGTCGATCTTGACGCCGACGCCGTCGGCGGCGTGCTGGGCTGTATGGTGATCCCGAGAGACTCGACGCTGACCGTCGAGCGGGTCACGGTCGACGGCGACAAAGGCGATTCGACGAAGGCGTCCATGACCGCGCGCCTGCACGCGGGCGGCATCCTCGGGCGTATGTATACCAAAAACGCCTCGACCTATACCTTCTCCGATCTGACGGTCAAAAACTACGCGTTTGCGTCCGAGCATACCGGGAACGAGGGAACGGCGGGAGGCGTCGTCGGCAACGTCTACGTGGAAACCAACAACGTCAAATCGTTTATTTTCCGCAATCTCGAGGTGACCGACTGCACGATGACGGTGAATACCTCGACGTCCGGCGCAGGGTATCGCAAGGGCGTCGGAGGGCTATTCGGGGCTCTGTCGGGCAGCAACAGTAAGACGACCTACGCCGGGTACAACCTCCGCGTTGCGGACGTTACGTTCGCGGGGAGCGGAACCGGGAACGCCGGCGCAATCCTCGGCAACAACGTCAGCAACACGGCGATCGTCAAACTCGTCGGCGTCAGCGCGGTGGTCACGCCGGGGACGAAAACGCTCTCCTTTACGGAGAACAACAACAACGGGTACGCGGTCTGCTCCGACTTCTCGCAGGTGAAGCAAAACACGGCGTTTCCCGGCGTCAACGATACCGGAACCGCGGCGGACGACTTTACCGACGTTGCCGCCGCCTATCCCTACGCGACGACCAACCCCGCCTTCACGCTCGGAGCGACGACCCTGACCGGCGAGGGATTTGCCGCGTCGATCGAGAATCTTCCGATCCGGTCGATCCTTGCCGCCTGCGGCGCGGGCGACCGCTACGCCTACGCCGGGACGGCGTACTATACGGGGAACTCGGGCGACACCAACTACGCGGCGTTCAACGCCGTGAAGAACAGCGCGCTCGGGATGTTCTCGGCGGAGACGTTCGGATACGGCGGGACCGATTTCCCGATCCTTGTGATCGAGACGACCGACGAAAACGTCTCGCATAAGATCATCAACAGTTACATCCGCCTTCTGACCAACACGAAGTTCGACTACGGGACGGCTGCCGCGGACAAGTACGAGGTGGTCATTTACAAGATGGCGTACCGGAACGGAGATTTCACGTTCACCCAAGACGACGCCAGCCTGCGTGTTCTGGGCGGCAAGTTCCGGGCGACCAACGCGGCGTACGACAGCGGTAAGATCCAATGCTCGCTTGTCGACGTGCGCTTCTTCGATCCGACGGGCACGGGAAAAGTGGCGTATCATCTCTACGTGCCGGTCTTCGTCAAGAAGGTCCTGACCTATTCTTTCGACGTTGCCGCGCTCGGCAGTACTTCCTATCTTGAGAGTCAGTACACTTCGCTCTTCGGTCAGCGTCTCATCGCCAACGTCGGAGAGCCGATCACACTTTATTTCCGCTACACCTATTCCCGTACCGCCGCCGAGTGGGAGACGGCGATCAACGCCGGGGAGAACCCGCACCGGAACTACGGCAAGGAACTCACCCTGCAGAAGGCGAACAACAACGACGTTCTGAAGGATTTCGACGGGGACACCGTACTGATCCTCGTCGATAAGAACGACGGCGGAAAA
>CAMJDE010000268.1 GCA_946404295.1 uncultured Clostridia bacterium
TCGCGGTTGAAGATCTGGGTGATCTTGATGCCCGAGAGGTTTTCGTTCAAGAAGGCGTTGAGGTCGCTGATGCGCTTGCGCTCGTCGCGGAAGGCGCGGCTCTCGTAGCGCGAGAAGAGGAGCGAAACGAGGAAGATCACCGTGATCGGGATCAGCATCAGGCAGGCGAGCCGCCAGCTGACGACGAACATGATCGCGTAAACGCCGACGACCGTGACGAGGTTGCGGACGACCGAAACGATCACGTCGGTGAACAGGTCGCTCATCGACTGGGTGTAGGAGGCGACGCGGGTGACGAGCGAACCGACCGGCATCTCGGAAAACTGGTTCTGGCTCATCCCCTCGATGTGGGTGAACACGTTGCAGCGGAGCGTGTAGATGATCCGCTGTCCCGCCTTCTGGAGCACCATCGACTCGACGTAGATGAAAAAGTTGTTCAGCGCGCCGATGACGAAGGTCCCGGCGGCGAGCAGGATCACGGTCCGCAGTTCGATGATCTCGCTTGCCAGCGTGTCGGTGATGCGCGAGAAGAGCAGTGGGATCACGATATCGAGCCCGACGTTTAAAAGGATCAGAAATCCCGCGAGGATGAACGACCCGATCTCGGGGCGCACGTAGGCAAGCATCCGGCGGAGCAGGACGCGGAAGGGGATCTTGACGTCGCCTTTCAGCCGCTCTTTCTCTTCGATCTCGTCAAGGAAATCAGACATTCGTATCCCCCCCTTCCACTTCTTTCTCCAGTTCCTGCAGATAGACCATCTTCTGATAGGTCGGGGAGATCTTCAACAGGTTTTCGGGCGTGTCGAACGCCTCGACCCGTCCGTCCGAGAGGACGATAATGCGCGAAAGGTGCGAGACGGTCGAGACGCGCGAGGCGACGACGATGGTCGTCTTGCCCGCCCGTTTTTCACGGATGTTGCGTAAGATCTTTTCCTCGGTTTTGAGGTCGACCGCCGAGACCGAGTCGTCGAGGATCAGGATCGGCGCGTCCTTGAGATAGGCGCGGGCGAGCGAAACGCGCTGTTTCTGTCCGCCCGAGAGGGTGACGCCGCGTTCGCCCGTCACGGTCTCGTATCCGTCCTTGAATTCCTCAATATTCGAGGCGACGTCGGCAAACTCCGCCGCTTCGCGCACGCATTCGAGCGTGGGTTCGTCGCGCGAGAAACCGATGTTTTCACGGATCGGCGCGGAGAAGAGAAAACTGTCCTGCGGGACGAGGGCGACGGCGGCTCTCACCGAGGCGAGGTCGCAGTCCATAATATCCTTTCCGTCAATGAAGACGGTTCCCTTCGGGACGTTGTAGAGACGGGTCAGGATGGTGACGAGCGTGGTCTTTCCGCGCCCGATCCGTCCGACGACGCCGATGGTCTCGCCGGGCTCGATCCGGAGGGTGACGTCGTCCAGTATTCTCAGGTCGACGCCGGGATAGGAGAAGGTGAGATGCCGGAACTCGACCCCGCCTTTCACGTCCGAGAGAACGAGGGGGTTTTCGGGGTTTCTGACGTCCTCCTCGGCGTCGAGAAACGCCGAGACCCGCTTCATCGACGCCTTCGCGCGGGAAAGCATTGTGACGAGCGAGCCCAGCGCGATCATCGGCCAGATCAGCGTGTCGAAGTAGCCGAAGAAAGTGACGAGTTCACCCGCCGAGAGTTCGATCGGGTGACCGAAAACGGCGATCGGGTTCCCCGCCACGGTCGAGTAGACGAACCACCCGCCGAAGCCGAGGATCATCGCCGAGATCAGGGCGATGATCAGTTCGATCACGACGTCGAAGAGCACCGAGACGCGCACGAAACTGACGTTGCAGTCGGCGTTCTTTTTTGCCACTTTGGCGAAGGCGTGGATCTCGCTGGTCTCCTTGACGAACGCCTTGATGACCCGGATCCCGGTAAAGTTCTCCTGCGTGAAATCGTAGAGTTTGTCGTACTCGCCCTGCCGTTGTTCCCATTTCAACGCCATATACTTCTCGACAAGACCGCCCCAGACGATGATCAGCACCATCGGGATCATCGAGAGCAGCGCGAGCGCCCAGTCGAGCCGGAACATCCGGATGATGACCAGGATCCCGAGGAAGAAGGCGTCGACCAGCTGCACCGTGCCGAAGCCGGTGAACTCCTCGATGGTCTCGAGGTCGGTCGTGAACCACGACATGATCGAGCCGACCTTGGTCGCGTGGTAGTAGGTCGGGGAGAGCCGCTCGCTCTTCAAGAACATTTCGCGGCGAAGCCCCGCCTGGATGCGGAGCGAAGCGTTGAAGAGCGTGTAGCGCCAGAGCATCCGTCCGCCGAACATCACGGCGGCGACGATCAGCAATCCCGTCACGATCCTCGTGACCGACGAAAGCGTCGCCGTCCCGTCCTTCAGACTGTCGACGAGTTCGCCGAGGAACTCGGGCTGATAGAGTTGGACGTAGTCGACGGCGACGAGCGCAAAGATCCCGACAAGGAAAAAGTACCAGTATCGGGCGTAGTATTTGTTTAGGTATTTCGAGAAAAGCATAACAAAGTCCTCGCGGGGTCGGGCGCGCCGCTTGCGCGCGTGAAACGAAATAAGTCATTCCATTATAGCAGAGAGACCCCCGTAAGTCAACGGTTTTCCCGAAAAAACACGGTTTTTGCGTTTTTTTGCATAAAAGCGAGGGGGATAACGCAGACTACGGGCATCCCGAAAAAGGAGATCACACGATGAAAATGAACGAAACCCCCTCAAAAAAGAAGCCGATCGAGGAGTTCCCGGGGGCTGCG
>CAMJDE010000269.1 GCA_946404295.1 uncultured Clostridia bacterium
TTCGGCGCGCTCGCGCTCCTGTTCCCGCTCCTCTACTGCCTGTTCGATACGCTCGGCACCTCCGCCGACGGCATCATCCTCGACGAGGAGGTCGGGCTCGGACTCGGCGAGATCGACGTCCTGATCCTCTACGGTCTGACCTTCTTCCTTGCCGGGATCGTCGCGTGGGTCTTCCTCTGGATCAAAGAGAAGAAGCCCTATAATCCCTTCGCAAAACGCGAACTCGTGAACAAGGGTCCCGCCGCGCTCTGCGAGGAGTTCGGACAGTTCTTCTACGTTTTCGCGATGGCGGGAAATCCGGTCGTCGCCGCCCCGATGGTCGCGTCGTACTGCATCGTCTCGCTGCTTCTCGGTCGCCTGCTTCTGAAAGAGAAACTCAAGGTCGCGCAGTACGCCTGCGTCGCAGCCGTCGTCGTCGGGATCGTCCTGCTCGGCGTCTCCGAGGGACTTGCCGAGGGCGGGGAAGAGATCGCCGAAGAGGTCGCCGCTCTTCTCGCGAGATAAAACCGTTTGAAAAAAAGGATCCCGCTGATCGGCGGGATCCTTTTTATGCGGTCGGGGTCTCTTCGGCGGGTCGTTCCTGCGGCTCGTCTGCCGACCTCTTTCGCGAAGGTTTCGCGTTGTCGAGGAACAGGAAGATCACCGTCGCGATGATCGCGTAAGGGAAGGGGCAGAACTCGCCGGGGTTGACTTGCGACATCATGAACAGCCCGAGATAAGAGAGCGAGAGCGTGATTTCGGGCTCCTCCCGCCGCGTAAACGCCAGCCGCAACCGTAAGAACAGTTGATAACCGAAACAGAGGATTCCCACGATCCCGAGCGACCCCCAGATCTGCGGCGCCCACATATGATACCAGTTCATCGCGCCCTTGACGGGGGTGTAGAGATCTTCGTTCCCGGTGTACCCCAGCCCGACGCCGAAGAGGGGGTTTTTCTTGAAATCGCCAAAGGATCGCCCGACCAGCCCGACGCGCGCCTCGCCGTTATCGATCACCGCTTTGATCGCTTCTTTGAGGAGCTGCGGGATCGAGAGATCCGAAAAACCCTCGATCTTCGTGTCGAACGAGTAGAAGGTCAGGACCCGGGGCAAGAAGAGAATAACAAGCCCGACGGTCAAAAGGGAATAACCGATAAAGAACGCCTGCCGGAACCGATCCGAACGGTAGAAGCAGAAGAAAACGAGCAAAAAGAAGAACTCGAGCGTCCCGAGAAAGATCCCGCCGCGGCTGTCGCAGAAGAGCAGGGCGACGTACGTGACCGCGGGCAGAAAGATCATCGCGCGGTATTTTTTCGAGTACAGGAACCCGATCGGGAGCGCGATCATCAAAAAGGTCGAGAGGTTGTTCGAGGACTGGAACTGAAGGGCGCGCCGCGTCTCGCGGAACTCCGCCCATCCCCTGACGTAGAAGATCAGAACGGCGTAAACGGCAAGGCACCCCGCAAGGAGCAGCCCGCGAAGGAACCGGTCGCGCGCTGCTTCGTCCGCGCGGGGCTGCACCGTCAGGTAGAGAAGGATCATAAAGATCCCGAGTCCGAGAACGTAGTAGAGGGTCATCGGTCGGAAGTAGGCGGAGGCGGACAGCGTTCCGATCCCGCCGAGCAGGAGCGCCGCGGAAACGGCGACAAGACCCGGAAAACTCACCCCGATCTTCGGCTTCGCGCGATAATAGATCAAATGAAAGACCACGCAGAGCAGAACGGCGGCGTAGAAGGGAATATATTTGATGAAAACGTCAAAACTGTCGTAGCACCGCGTGACGAACACCGTCATCAGGACGAGGGGGATGAACGCGTCCGACAGCCGATCCGAGAGGACCAGCGTGACCCCGACGATCCCGAGGAAAACGAGACACCCGACGACTTCCCATCGGAACGCGACGACAAGCAGCGCAAGCAAAAAGACCGCTCCGTCAAAGCAGTCGCGCAGCGCCGGGTTTTCGTTCAGTTTTGCGGGAAGAAGGGCTTTTTTCGGTTCGCTCAGCATAAGTGATCCTTATGAAAAAGTATCTTGCAAGCGGTTTTCGTACTTCTCTATTCTACCACATTATTTTCCGAATTGCAACCTTTTTCGCCGACTTCGTCGCTCGGCGAAAAAAACGCCGCCTCCCGCAAATATTCCCTCTGATATTCCGACGCGCATCAAGACACAATAGCGACAGAGAAGAAAACGGTCGACGCCGGACTGCGGCGGAAGCCGCGGTCTTCTCGAGGAAATAGATAGGAGAAACCAAGATGTCCAAGAACAAGGCAGCGATCCCCGAGTCCCAGAAGGCGCTCGACCGGTTCAAGATGGAGGCGGCGGCTGAGGTCGGCGTCAACCTGAAAGACGGGTACAACGGCGACCTCACCTCGCGCGAAGCCGGTTCCGTCGGCGGCCAGATGGTCAAAAAGATGGTCGAGAAGTACGAGAACGACATCAAATCGAACGGCTGATCATTCGATCGGTCATTCGGTTTGACGGGTGCTCCGCCGGTTTTCCGGCGGGGCATTTCGGTTTTTCCGGTTTCACGCCGCCCGGTTCTCCGTTCTCTTTCTACAAATCCCGCGTCCCCTCGACCCGGAAATCTGTTTTCTTTGCCGAAAGCGAAAAAATATCCGAAAAACTTTGAAAAACCGCTTGACAAGCACCGCCCGAAATAGTAAAATAATAGGGCTCGCCCAAAAAGGAGCCCGTCTCCCGAAGGGCATAGCGCACGATCTTTGAAAATTGAACAACAGAATTTCAAGCACCGAAAAACTTGGTA
>CAMJDE010000270.1 GCA_946404295.1 uncultured Clostridia bacterium
GAGGAGGACGCCGGAACGGGGCGCGCGCGGGTCGACGTCTCGCTCCCCGCGGAATACTGGTTCGAGGTGCTGCGCGAAAAGACCGGGCTCCCGATCTCGGACGAAGGCGAGCTGCTCTCGGTCGTCTCCGACCTCGCCGAGGCGAAGAAGAAATGGGATCGGGTCGAACCCGCGTTCCGCGACGTCGAGGCGAAGGGCTACGGGATCGTTTTGCCCGATCCGTCCGAACTCAGACTCGAGGATCCGAAGATCGTCAAACAGAGCGGCGGCTACGGCGTCCGGCTCCGCGCGGCGGCGCCGTCGATCCATCTGATCCCGGCGAACGTCGAGACCGAGATCAACCCGGTCGTCGGCACCGAGGAACAGTCGGAGGAACTGGTGAAATACCTGCTCTCCGGCATGGAGGACGATCCGGGCGCCGTCTGGAACACCAACCTGTTCGGCAAGTCGCTCTACGACCTGACGAGCGAGGGGATCCACGCCAAACTGACCCATCTTCCCGACGAGTCGCGCGAAAAGTTCGCCGAAACGCTCGAACGGATCATCAACGAGGGGTCGAGCGGTCTGATCTGTATTCTGCTCTGATTCGTAGAGATAAAAGGCGGAGCGCCGAAAAACGCGCTCCGCCCGCCTCTTTTGCGTCAAAAAACGTATTCTTTTTACAAAAAAACGGCGTCGGGTCTTGACAAAACCGTCTCAGAACGGTAAAATGTAATGGATATCTCTTTCAGGCGTGCGCGCCGCTATTTGAAGAAAGGATCAAGACAAAATGTTTGAACAAGTCAAAAATCTTCTCGTTGAGAAAATGGGCGTGAAAGCGGAGATCACCCCCGAATCCGAACTGTCGAAGGATCTCGGCATCAATTCGCTCGAGATCGCCGATCTCTTCCAGATCTTCGAGGACACCTTCGGGATCGTGATCGACGACGAGGAGGTCAACGACTTCGTGACCGTCGGCGACATCGTCAACTACCTGGAGAGCAAGAAGGGCTGATCGCCCCATCGCCGAAAAGAAAAAAAGAGGACAACCGACGCCGGCGTAGTGACTATTTGCCACCGCCGCGTTCCCGTTGTCCCTTTTTTACCCTTTCGGCGCCGCTCGTTCTCTTATACGCAGACGACCGTGACGCCGGAATCCTTCTCCCAGAAGGCGGGGTCGTCGGTCTCGCGGGCAAAGTTCGCCATCAGGTAGAGCGAACCGGGATCACCCTCGTCCCCGAGTTTGGTTCCCGGGATCAGAAGCCGGATCTCACCCTTCTTCTGCAGCGTGCGTAAGAAGGTGCGGATCTGCGGGATCCGACGGTCGCCGTGCAGGATCTTCACGATATGGGAGCCATCCGCTCTCGCCGACGCGAGCGCGAAAAGAACGGTCCTCTCGACCGACGCCATATTGCGGCACTCCGAGACGCCGACCGTCCGGATCGCGGCGGATTTTTCCACGGAAGATCCCCCCTCTCTTGTATTCTTCTCCTATTCTATCAAAAAAACGCCCTTTTGTAAAGAGCGAAAACCGATTTTTGAAAAACCGTTTGAAAGGACGCCGAAAATGACCGATCTCCTTCCCCGTTTGTTCATCCGGGATCACGAGAATACCGCAAGCCCGAAGGTGCGCGCCGCGTACGGTACGCTCTCCGGGATCGTCGGGATCGTCGTCAATCTGCTGCTCTTCGCAGGAAAATTCGTCGCCGGGACGCTTTCGGGTTCGATCGCGATCTCGGCGGACGCCTTCAACAACCTCTCCGACGCCGGATCGAGCATCGTTTCGCTCGTCAGTTTCCGCATCGCGGCGAAGCCCGCCGACCGTGACCATCCCTTCGGACACGCCCGGATCGAGTACATCGCCTCGATGATCGTCTCTTTTCTCATTCTGATCGTCGGATTCGAGATCGTATCGGACTCGGTCAAAAAAATCATCTCGCGCGAATCGTCCCTCGTTTTCAGCGTGCTCTCGATCGTGATCCTTTCGGTCTCGATTCTGGCGAAGCTCTGGCTCGCCCTCTTCAACTACCGTCTGGGCAAAAAGATCGGCTCCGACGTGATGCGGGCGACCGCCGTCGACTCGCTCTCCGACACGGTCTCGACGACCGCGGTCCTCGTCGCGACCCTGATCTTCCGTTTCACGGGGCTGGATATCGACGCGTGGGTCGGTCTTGCCGTCGCGCTCTTCATCTTCTGGGCGGGCATCCGCATCCTGCGTGAAACGCAGAATTCCCTGCTCGGCGAGGCGCCCGTAAAAGAGGTGACCGACGCGATCGACGCGATCGTTTCGGGCTACCCCGCGATCCTCGGCATCCACGATCTGATGATCCACAGTTACGGTCCCGGGCACAGTTTCGCGTCCTTTCACGCCGAGGTGGACGGCGCCGACGACGTGTACGAGTCGCACGACGTGATCGACGAAGTGGAGCGGCGGATCCGGGATGAACTCTCGATCGTCTGCACGATCCACATGGACCCGATCAACACCGACGACGCCCTCACGACCTCGCTCCGGGAAGAGACGGCGGAACTGGTCCGCGAGATCGACCCGGGTATCACGATCCACGATTTCCGCATGGTTCCGGGCGAGACCCACACCAACCTGATCTTCGACGTGGCGGTCCCCTTCGAGGTGAAAATGACGGTCTCCGAGATCAAGGACGCCGTTTCCCGAAAAGTGCGGGAAAGACACGAAAACTACTACGCTGTCGTGACGGTCGACCGGAGTTGACCGGAACGCACGGCG
>CAMJDE010000271.1 GCA_946404295.1 uncultured Clostridia bacterium
CAGATCGTCGGGAAGATACTGCTGTTCGACCCAATGACCGGGGAAGTCGTGCGGATACAGGTAGCCCTTGAAGAGCGGGGCGGCGAGATGTTCGGGACAGGTCAC
The DNA here is from genome assembly GCA_946404295.1 of uncultured Clostridia bacterium. Taxonomy (GTDB): domain Bacteria; phylum Bacillota; class Clostridia; order Oscillospirales; family CAG-272; genus UBA1740. The sequence continues at coordinate 106 of CAMJDE010000271.1, forward strand.
GCCCGCGCCCCTTTGAAGATCCTTCGCCGCGGCTTCGTAGGCGGCGTTGGCGCTGTTGGATTTGGGCGCGGTGGCGAGCAGGATGGTCGCGTGGGAGAGCGGGATCGCCGCCTCGGGAAGCCCCAGGTCGCGCGCGCTCTCCACGCACGCGCGGGTCACGACCGCCGCCAGGGGATAGGCAAGCCCGATATCCTCGCTCGCGATCACCTGCAGACGGCGGCAAGCCGAGATCAGGTCGCCGCCCGAGAGCAGTTTCGCGAGGTAGAAGATCGCCGCGTCGGGGTCGGAACCCCGGATCGATTTTTGCAGGCAGGAAAGCAGATCGTAGTGAACGTCGCCCGCCTTGTCGAACCGATAGGAAAGCTGCGGCGCGAGCCGTTCGATCACGTCGGTCTTGATCTCGTCGCCCGAGAGGTAGTAGGCGTTTTCAAGCAGCGAGATCGCCATCCGCACGTCGCCGCCGCCCGCCCGGGCGATCGCTTCGAGCGTTTCGTCGGTCGCCTTCGTTTTGCCCGAGAAGGTCTCGTTGAGAGCGCCGAGCGCGCGTTTGAGCGCCGGGACGCATTCCTCTGGCGACACCTCGGTAAAGGTAAAGACCGAGGAACGCGAGAGGATCGACTCGTAGATATAGAGGTAGGGGTTTTCGGTCGTCGAGGCGATCATCGTGATCCGCCCGTCCTCGAGGAACTCGAGCAGTGATTGCTGCTGTTTTTTGTTGAAATACTGGATCTCGTCGAGGTAGAGCAGAACGCCGTCCGAGGCGAACAGCCCGTCAGTCGACGCCGTGACCTCGCGGATATCCGAAAGACTTGCCGTCGTGGCGTTCAGTTTGACCAGGCGCATCCCGCTGGCTTTCGCGATGATGTTGGCGCAGGTCGTCTTTCCCGTCCCCGGAGGGCCGGAAAAGATCATATTCGGGATGCGCCCGCTTTCCAGCAGGCGGCGCAGGATCCCGTTCTTTCCGACGAGATGCTTTTGCCCCACGACCTCGTCGAGGGTGGTGGGACGGATCCGATCGGCAAGCGGTTGTTGATTTGCCATAACTGTTCCTTTCGCTTCCCGTCAGGAGACGGTGTTCTGATTGACGGTCATCATCCGCTCCACGTCGGCGCGCAGCGCCGCGTGTTCGGGTTTCGAGAGGTCGGGGTCGCCCCGCGTGATCTCGTCCGCCGCCCGGAACGCCGCCTCCATCAGGGCGGTGTCGCGGCAGAGCGCGGCAAGTTTCAGGGAGAGTCCGCCCGACTGCCGCATCTCGCCCGATCCCGAGGCGAAGAAGTCGCCGGGACCCCGCAGCGAGAGGTCGCGTTCGGCGATCTCGTAGCCGTCGTAGGTGGTGTGCATTACTTCAAGCCGCGCTTCCGCCGTCGCGCCGGGATGATCCGAAACGAGGATGCAGTAGGACTTTTGTTTTCCGCGTCCCACGCGTCCGCGCAGCTGATGGAGCTGCGAGAGCCCGAAGCGTTCGGCGTTCTCGACGATCATCAGGGTCGCCGTCGGGACGTTCACCCCGACCTCGATCACCGTCGTCGAGACGAGGATTTTGACCTCGCCGGAAACGAACCGTTCCATCACGGCGTCTTTTTCGGCTTGCTTCATCCTGCCGTGCAGGAGCGCGACCGGAATGTCGGGAAAGACCTTTTCCGAGAGTTCCTTCGCGTACCCCGTCGCGTCTTTCAAGGGCGGGGAAGAAGAGCGGAGCGCGCGGGAAAAATCGAGTTCTTCAAGCGGGATCCCGCCCTCTTCGTCCTCGGCTTTTTCCTCGATCGAGGGACAGACGACGTAGACCTGTCCGCCGGCGTCGACCTGCTTCCGGATAAAGTCGTAGAGCCGCGCGCGGTAGGTTTCGTCGACGACGAAGGTATCGACCCTCTGCCGTCCCTTCGGCATCTCGTCGATCTTCGAGAGCGAGAGATCGCCGTAGAGAACGTGCGCCAGCGTGCGCGGGATGGGCGTCGCGCTCATGACCAGCGTGTGGCTCGCGGCGCTCTTTTCTTTCAGGGCGGTGCGCTGCATCACCCCGAAGCGGTGCTGCTCGTCGGTAACGGTCAGGGCAAGATCGGAAAATACCACGCTGTCCGAGAGCAGGGCGTGCGTCCCGATCACGAGCGGAAGCGGGTTTTCGGGGTCGGAGAGGCGGGCGATCAGCCGCTTTTTTTCGGATTGTTTCGTTCCGCTCGTCAGGATGCCGACCTCGTAGCCGAGTTTTGAAAAGAGCGGGGCGAGTTCGCGGTAGTGCTGTTCGGCAAGGATGGTCGTCGGCACCATCAGAGCCGCCTGACGCCCCGACTGAAGCGCGATGTAGATCGCCGCGGCGGCGCAGACGGTCTTTCCGCATCCGACGTCGCCGATCAGGATGCGGCGCATCGCGGGGATCAGATCGCCTTTTTTGCCGTAACCGGTCATATCGGCGTAGATCTCGTTGATCGCGCGCTTCTGCGCTCCCGTCAATTCGTAGGGCAGTTCGGCGAGCAGGGGAGCGAGGGTCGTTTTCCGACACGCGCGGGTCAGGATCGCTTCGCCCTGACAGCGCGAGAGCGACACCCCCAGCCCGAGCAGCAACAGTTCGTCAAAGACCAGCCGCCGCAGCGCCGCCTGCAACTCCTCGCCGTTTTT
>CAMJDE010000272.1 GCA_946404295.1 uncultured Clostridia bacterium
GGTTAACCTCTTTCCAACCACGCGACTATCGCGTGGTTTTCTGGATACAAAAAAAGCGCCTGCCGAGGCAGGCGCTTTTTCGGTTTTGCGGATCATTCCGCGGTTTCGGGTCCTCCGGGGAGCTGATACCATTTTTCAAGAACGTCGTCGATGCGGCCCTGCTTGGTCGCTCTGTTCGATTCGAACCAAGAAACGACGTCGGCGGAACCCCAGACGAACTCGTTGTCCTTCAACTTGCCGTGGTAGCGTTCGCCGCTCTTGCGTTCCGCTGCGTCCTCGATACCCTTGTCGCGGGCGTTGGTCAGATGATCGTAGATCAGGTCGAGCATACGGCTGGTCCCCTGGTTGTAGGTCGTCGTCCTATACTTGGTGACGGTCTGCAGGAACTCGTCGCGGACGTCCCACGAATTCTCGACGCAGTGCTGCAGGTAAGCCGAAACCACGCGGGTTTTCTGGGGGTTGGCGTTGACGTTGATCGCGCCGCAGTCGGCGGTGTTGTGAACGATGGTGTTGTACTCCTTCGTCGCGTCGACTTTCGGCAGCGGAACGACCGAGTAGGTCGACTGCATCTGCTGGAAAGCGTCGCCTTCAAGCGCGCCGAGAAGCTGCGGTCCGCAGAAGAGCAGCGTGTCCTCGGAGAACTTGATCTGGTGGTACGCGATACCGGGCTGATCGATCGTCGAGCCCTGGCTGGTGGTGTCGCAGGTAATGAAAGAACCCGAGCCCTCGACGACGCCCTTCACAGCGTCGAAGATTCTGCCGAGCGCGGTGGAATCCTCGTTGATGTAGATCCAATTTCGTCCCGTCGTTTCGTCTTTGCTCGTCGTGGTCAGTTCCTCACCCGTCGAGAAGAGGATCAGCGCGGCGGGCATACCGGAGTAACGGTCGGTCACGAAACCGAGCGTATCGCCGATCGAGTCGGCGCCCGATCCGTCGGTGTCGACCCAGATCGCCTCACAGAGTCTGCCGAGGACTTCCCAAGTCCAGTTCTCCTCCTCGACGAAATCGAAGAAGCGGGTGGAAAGATTCTCCCCTGCTTGGAGCGGCTCGTCAGGCTCGCAAATGGCGGAAGCGAGTTTGTCGGCGTTCGCGTCCATCATGGTCAGGTTGAACGGAAGGACGCTCATCGCGCGCAGAATGTCGAGGAAGTAGTCGCCGGCAAGAACGTAGGCGCGGTCGCCGGTGAAGGAGTAACTCTCCATCCAATCCTTCATCCAGCCCCTCTCGCTCCAATCAAAGAAGCTGCCGGGGATGTGCCAGACGTCCTTGAAGACGCCCTGCGTCTTCAGCGCGATGTTCAGGTCAAAGACCATGTTGACGAAGAGGTCGGGCGCGTCGGCGGCGTTCCCCTGCACGAGCGTCACGATCTCGTCGCACTGGGAGTTCCAACCCTTATCCATGTAGGAGTACTCGACGGTGACGCCGAGGTCGTTCATCGCGTTGTGGTTACGCGTGTAGACCATCTCCGCGATCGTGGAGGAGACGCCCTCTTCGACCTCGTCGGGTCCCGCGAGGTAAACGTCGTTCTGCGCGATCCGTTCAGCGTTGGTGAAGCTGTCAAGTCTGAATTTCAGGGCCTTGTTCGCAGCGGCGTAAGACCTGATCTCCTTAGCGACCGGCTCCCAATTCTTTCCGGTCGTCGCGGGCTTCTGGGTCGCGGTCGAGCCGCTTCCCGCGTTCTCCGTCGTCGACGGCGCCGTCGTCGTGGCAGTTGCATCCTTATTTCTCTTTCCGCAGGACGCGAAAGCGAGCGTGAGGAGAACGATGCACAGGACGAGGGCAAGAATGCGTACGTAGTTCTTCATATTTTCCTCCTAACTTTCAACGATGGATTGACGAAGGGGGACTGTTGCTCCGTCGGGATCGCCCATCGGAACGGAGTTCCTCTCCGTCTTTCGTTTGTCGTCGTTCATATTGTAGCATATTTCACGCCGAAAGTAAAGTGTTTTAGCGCTAATTTTTCAGAAGGGACGTAAAAAAAGGCTCTTTTCAGCGCTCCGGCGGTGAAAAAATGGCTTTTGTTGCAATTCCGAATGAAGAAAAAGCCGCCCGGAAAAGGGCGGCGCGGGACGATGGCGGAGAGGGTGGGGTTCGACGCGATGTCCCGACGGGGCATCGCTACCCGCCGTTTCACGCCCGACAATCCCGATAGGGGAACGGTTCGGAAGGCGTGAAACAAGAGTTTTCGCGACCGCGAAAACTCCGTGGGTTCGATCGACGCTTTCGGGATCGTCCCGCGCCGCCGCGCAAGGCGGCGGTGCGGGACGATGGCGGAGAGGGTGGGGTTCGAACCCACGGTCCCTTGCGGGAACGCCGGTTTTCAAGACCGGTTCCTTAAACCACTCGGACACCTCTCCGTATATAAATGAAGTCGCCCTCTGCGAGGGCTAATGAAGACGGCGGCGGGCGCCGCCTAATGAAGTCGCCGTCTGCGACGGCTAATGAAGACGCGCCTTCGGCGCTAATTATAATTACCGCGGAACGTCATTAGGGCGTCAGCCCGTCTTCATTAGGCGCGGCTCGGCGCGCCGTCTTCATTAGTGAGCGAAGCGAACGTCTTCATTAGCGAAGCGACCGTTGCCCCTTCCGTCACGGCAAGCCGTGCCACCAACGCGCTCGCCGTCGCATAGTCGTACAGGTCGTGCGTCTAGCCGCCCGCCCTGTACTCCTTGCTTTGGGCAAGACCGCTTCCCGAAAAACAGT
>CAMJDE010000273.1 GCA_946404295.1 uncultured Clostridia bacterium
CGCGAGACGTCGCCGACGATCTTCGCGCCGGGCAGATGCCCGCCGATGCCGGGTTTCGCGCCCTGTCCCATTTTGATCTCGATCGCCGCGCCGGCGTTGAGGTAATCCTCGTGCACGCCGAAGCGCCCCGACGCGACCTGTACGACGGTATTCTTTCCGTAAACGTAGAAGTCCTCGTGAAGTCCGCCCTCTCCCGTGTTGTAGAGGATCCCCAGTTCGGTCGCGGCGCGGGCGAGCGAGGCGTGGGCGTTATAACTGATCGAGCCGTAGCTCATCGCCGAGAACATCACCGGCATCGCAAGTTCGATCTGCGGCGGGAGCGTGCAGTCGATCTTTCCGTCCGCCGTCCGCGTCACCTCTTCGGGCTTCTTGCCGAGGAAGACGCGCGTCTCCATCGGCTCGCGCAGCGGGTCGATCGGAGGGTTGGTCACCTGCGACGCGTTGATCAGGATCTTGTCCCAATAGACCGGAAGCGGCTTCGGGTTTCCCATCGAGGAGAGCAGGACGCCCCCGCCGGTCGCCTGTTTGTAGATCTCCCGGATCGTGTCGTTCTGCCAGTTCGCGTTCTCGCGGAGCGTGCAGTCGCTTTTGACGATTTTCAGCGCCCGCGTCGGGCAGAGCGAGACGCACCGCTGGCAGTTGACGCACTTGGTCTCGTCGCTTACCATCACGCCGCGCTCGGCGCTGAAAGTATGTACCTCGTTCGCGCATTGGCGCTCGCAGACGCGGCAGGCGATGCAGCGGTCGGGGTTGCGGATTACTTCAAACTCGGGATAAATGAACTCGACGCCCATATCAGTACGCTCCTTCCTTGACGGTCACGACGACGGGTTCGCCCCCGGCGGGGGCGTAGATCCCCCGGGCGTCGGGCTCCATCGCCCGGATCGCCGCCTCTTCGCTCGCGATAAAGACCCGATCGTCCTTTTCCCCGACGACCATCGACCGCAGTTTCAAGCGGTCGTTCAACGCCATCAGTCCCCCCGTAAAACCGAGAACGATCGAGAAGGGACCCGTGACGAGCAGACTGGGGAAGACCGTGCGCAGGTATTGCAGTTTCTTCTTTTCGTATTCGTCGGTCTTGCCCTCGATCGTGCTCCAGAACGGCGCGGCGATCACGTTCGCCGCCTCGGAAAGCGAGAGCCCCTGCCGACGCACGAGGTAATCCAGTATGTACGTAATGACCTCGGTATCGGTCTGCAGAGTGCATTTATAACCGAACATCTCGATAAACCGACGGTTGGCGTCGTAGGACGAGATCTCGCCGTTGTGGACGATCGAATAGTCGAGCAGGGCGAAGGGGTGCGCCCCGCCCCACCAGCCGGGCGTGTTGGTCGGGTATCTGCCGTGCGCCGTCCAGGAGTAGCCCTCGTATTCGTCAAGCCGGTAGAACACCCCGACGTCCTCGGGAAAGCCGACCGCCTTGAAGGTCCCCATATTCTTTCCGCTCGAAAAAACGTAAGCGCCCGGAAGCTCCGTGTTGATCTTCATCACCGTCCGCGCGACGAACTCCTTTTCGTCGAGCTGCAGGTCGGCGAGCACCGATTTCAGGGGCGTGACGAAATACCGCCAGATCAGGGGCTCGTCGGTGATCTCCGGGATTTTCCGGGTGGGGATCACCTCGCCCGCGACGATCTCGAAATGCTCTTTCAGCAGCGCCTCGCACGCCTTTCGCGTGTCGCGGCAGTCGAAAAAGAGATGAAAGGCGTAGAGGTCGCGGTATTCGGGATAGATCCCGTAGCCGGCGAACCCGCCCCCGAGCCCGTTCGAGCGGTCGTGCATCGGCTTCATCGCCCGGACGATCGTCTCTCCCGTCATTCTTTTTCCCTCCCGCGAGATCACCGCCGCGATCGCGCACCCGGAGGGGATCCTGATACTGCCTTCCCGTTCCATACCGTTTTCCTTTCCAAAAACAAAAAAGACGCCGTTTTTGCGTCAGACAAGTCAAACGCAAAAATGAACGCCTTTGCTCATTTTTCTGCATTATAGCACACGAACCCGCGCTTGTCAAGTGCCGGACGACCCCGAAAAAAAGTTTTTTTGAAAAATGCGAAAAAGGGGCTTGACAAACGGCGACGACGGGTGTATAATGCGACTTGTTAAAAGGCAATGGCGTCTTTGAGCCGAGGGTTCAAAGGCGCGATTTTCTTTTTTGACAAGTCCATATTACGGAAGGCAACGGCGTCTTCTATGTGCAAGCATAGAAGGCGCCGCCGTCGTTTTTCGGAAGGAGAAAGCAATGAAAACGGTATCGGAACAATTCGGCAGCATGGTGTTTGACGATCGGGTGATGCGGGCGACCCTGTCCGCCGGCGTGTACGCGTCCTTGAAAAAGACGATCGACGAGGGAGAGGCGCTCGACATCGGCGTCGCCAACGCGGTCGCCGAGGCGATGAAGGACTGGGCGGTCGAACGCGGAGCCACGCATTTCACGCATTGGTTCCAACCCCTGACCGGCATCACCGCCGAAAAGCACGACAGTTTCATCACCCCGTCCCCCGACGGCGGGATCATCATGGAGTTCTCGGGCAAGGAACTGATCAAGGGCGAGCCCGACGCCTCGAGTTTCCCCTCGGGCGGGCTTCGCGCGACTTTTGAAGCGCGGGGCTACACGGCGTGGGACCCGACGTCTTACGCGTTTATCAAAGGAAAGACGCTCTGCATCCCGACGGCGTTCTGCTCCTACGGCGGACACGCGCT
>CAMJDE010000274.1 GCA_946404295.1 uncultured Clostridia bacterium
TCCCAGTTCGCTCATCATCGAGCAGATGTTGATGATCTTGCCGTGTCCCTTCTTGATCATCGAGGGGATGACGGCTTTCGAGACGATGAAGGGGGCGTTCAGGTCGACGTCGATGACCTGACGGAACTCCTTGGCGGTCATCTCGCACATCGGGATCCGTTTGATGATCCCGGCGTTGTTGACCAGAATATCGATCACGCCGATCTCTTTTTCGACCTTCGCGACGAAGGCGTTCACCGCGTCCTCGTCGGTCACGTCGCAGACGTAGCCGTGCGCTTCGATCCCGTCGGCACGGTAGGCGGCGAGTCCCTTGTCCACCAGTTCCTGCTTGATGTCGTTGAAAACGATGGTGGCGCCCGCCGCGGCGTACGCCTTCGCGATCGCGTACCCGATGCCGTAGGACGCGCCGGTAATCAGGGCGATCTTGCCCTTCAGACTGAACATATCATTCATTGTTTTTTCTCCTTTCGGGGATCAGAGCAGATCCCGCGTCTCGATAAAGTCCATATCGGTAAATTCCTGGTTCTCGCCGCACATCGCCCAGATGAAGGAGTAGGCGCGCGTGCCGACGCCCGAGTGGATCGACCAGGACGGGCTGATGACCGCCTCTTCGTTGTGCATGACGATGTGCCGCGTCTCCTGCGGCTCGCCCATCATGTGGAAGACGACGTCGTTTTCGCCCATATCAAGATAAAGGTAGACTTCCATGCGCCGATCGTGGGTGTGGCAGGGCATCGTGTTCCAGTTCGAGCCCGGCTCGAGTTGGGTCAGCCCCATCGCGAGCTGGCAGGACTGCATCACCTCGGGGTGGATGTACTGGTTGATGACCCGCTTGTTGCATTCCTCGACCGAACCGCAGGGGACCTTCTTCGCTTTCGTGATGTCGATCTTGCGGATCGGATAGGTCGTGTGGGCGGGGCAGGAGGAAACGTAGAACTTCGCCGGTTCGTTCGGGTCGCAACTTTTGAAGGTGATCTCCTTGTTTCCGCGCCCGATATAGATGCCGTCGCGCGGGTTCATCTCGTATTCGGTGCCGTCGACCGTGATGATCCCTTTTCCGCCGATGTTGATGCAGCCCATCTCGCGTCTTTCAAGGAAATACTCCGAGGCGAGTTCCTTGCCGCCGACCAGTTTCAGCGTCTGGAACACCGGCATCAGACCCGCCGTGATGATGCGGTCGATGTGGCTGTAGACCATGCGGATATTGTCCTTGGTGAACAGGTTGGCGATGTGGAACTCCTCTCTCAGACGCTCGGTGGTGTAGTGCTTGACGTCCTTCGCGTTGGATGCCTGACGAACTTCCATTTGTTTTATCTCCTTTTTGATATAACTTCCGAATACTTGTATCTGGGTCAGCGCCGCCCACGAGAGCGGGGTGGATACCTGTTTGAACCGGTGCAGGAAAACCGTTCTCGTCACGGTCTTCGGGAAAACCAGTTCCTGCCCCTCGGCTTTCCCCTCGAACGAGGCGGAGAGCGTCGTTCCGTCCGAGAAGGTGACGTCGACCGATTTCCACCAGGTGTCGTGCGGAAAATCGGCGCGCAGGAAAAAGACCAGTTTGTTGATCTCGACCTCGCGCCCGAAATCCAGCGTGTATTCGAGATCCTCGCGCGCCCCGCCCGCCCAGGAGTGGTAGGGATAGTTCCCGTGCCCCTCGTTGTGAATGACGCCGTCGATCGCGTTCCGCTCGAAGAAGCAGGGGTCCTCCCGCGTCACGAAATTCGCCGTCGCGTGGGGATAGTACTTGTCCACGCCGTGCCGATCGTAGGGGTTCAGGGCGATATTGCGGTAGCCGTGCGCCTCGTCGTCCGTGGGTTCCCAGACCCGGATCGGGTGGGCGTCCCCCCGGAATGCGTCGGGGTGATACCCGCGGCTCCGCTCGGCGCCGAAGGGGATCGCGTACTCGAAGCGCCGCTTCGGCACGCAGACGACCGTCTCCTCCATCGTCGGATCGAGTTTGATCCCGAGGAACTCGCCCTCGGACATCGCGACCCGGATTATGTCGCCCTCCTCGTATTCGCCGGGGAAGAGGGCGTCGATCGCGTAGCCCGACGCGTCGAACTTGATTGTCCCGTCGCCCGATACGACAGTCAGATGCAGCATCCGCCGCTCTCCTTTCAAAAAAAGGTCTCGAAACGGCAATCCCGAAGAACCGCCCGGAAAAAAGCCCGGGCAAACTTCTCGGATAAACCCTCGTGTAAATCCGTCGGGAAAACACCGGGGAAGACCCCCGCGGCAAAGCGAAGAGCGCCCGCCTCCGGAAAGCCGTTTTCGATCAGTTTATATTATACAGTATCAATTCGGTTTTGTCCATACTTTTGACCATTCTTTTCGGCTTTTTTGCGCGAAAAGCCCCGTTTCGCCGCCCCGGATAAGAAAACCGCGATCTGACCTTGCTTTTTGTGTCCGGGCGTGGTATAATGGGAGTGAAGACGCTCGCAGGGCTCGCGAGTGAAGACGGCGCGGCGTGCCGCGCCTAATGAAGACGCTCGCGATGCTCGCTAATGAAGACGTTCGCTTCGCTCACTAATGAAGACGCTCGCGGGGCTCGCTAATGAAGACGGCGCGGTGTCCCGCGCCTAATGAAGACGCTCACGCTCCCGTTGCCTCCCCAACGGGGTTAGCGAGCGAAAAACAGTCCTGTGGACTGTTTTTCGGGAAGCGGTCTTGCCCAAAGCAAGGAG
>CAMJDE010000275.1 GCA_946404295.1 uncultured Clostridia bacterium
CCAAGAGAGAGGCGATCGAAAAAGCCGAGGACCGCGAACTCTTCAAGGAACTCTGCGAGAGCATCGGCGAGCCGGTCATCCCCTCCGAGATCACCTACTCGGTCGAGGAGGCGCAAGCCGCGGCGAAGCGGATCGGATACCCCGTCGTCCTGCGTCCCGCCTTCACCCTCGGCGGCACGGGCGGCGGTTTTGCCGATACCGAAGCGGAACTGCTCGACCTCGCCCCCAACGCCTTTTCGCTCTCCCCGGTACACGAGGTGCTGATCGAGAAGAGCGTCAAGGGGTACAAGGAGATCGAATACGAGGTGATCCGGGACAAAAACGACACCGCGATCACCGTCTGCAATATGGAGAACCTCGACCCCGTCGGCATCCACACCGGCGACTCGATCGTCGTCTGCCCCTCGCAGACGCTTACCAACAAGGAATATCAGATGCTCCGCGACAGCGCCCTGAAGATCATCCGCACGCTCGGGATCGAGGGGGGCTGCAACGTGCAGTTCGCGCTCGATCCGCATTCTTTCCGCTACTATCTGATCGAGGTCAACCCGCGCGTTTCGCGTTCCTCGGCGCTCGCGTCGAAGGCGAGCGGCTATCCCATCGCGCGCGTTTCGGCGAAGATCGGGGTCGGAATGACCCTCGACGAGATCAAACTCGCCAACACCCCGGCGTCCTTTGAACCCGCGCTCGACTACGTCGTCACCAAACTGCCGCGCTTTCCGTTCGACAAGTTCGCCGACGCGAACAACACGCTCTCGACCCAGATGAAGGCGACGGGCGAGGTGATGAGCGTCGGTCGAACCTTTGAGGAAAGTCTCCTGAAGGGGGTGCGCTCGCTCGAGATCGGGGCGTATCACCTGCATATCAAGAAGTTCGACGAGACGCCGACCGAGGCGCTGACCGACTATATCGGGGTCGGCACCGACGACCGGATCTACGCGATCGCGGAACTCTTCCGGCGCGGCGTCGCGGTCGACGTGATCGCGGACAGGACCGGGATCGACCGGTTTTTCCTCCGCAAACTGAAAAAGATCGTCGAGACCGAAAACCTGCTGAAAGATCTTCCGGGCGACCCCGACGCGCTGCGGTACGCCAAACGGATCGGCTTTTCGGATCGCGCGATCGGCGACCTGTGGGGGGTGACCGAGCGCGAGGTCTTCGATCTGCGGACGGAACAGGGGATCGTCCCGGTCTACAAGATGATCGACTCCTGCGCCTCGGAGTTCGACAGTTACATTCCTTATTTCTATTCGACCTACGAGGAGGAGAACGAGGCGCAGGTCGAAGAGCGGAAGAAGATCGTCGTGCTGGGTTCGGGACCCATCCGCATCGGGCAGGGGGTCGAGTTCGACTATTCGACGGTCCACGCGGTCAAGACCATTCGCGGGGCGGGCTACGAAGCCATCATCATCAACAACAACCCCGAGACGGTTTCGACCGACTACACCTGCTCCGACAAACTGTATTTCGAGCCGCTGACGGTCGAGGACGTGATGAACGTCCTGACCCTTGAAAAACCAGACGGCGTGATCGTCACCCTCGGCGGGCAGACGGCGATCAACCTCGCCGATCCCTTGAAAGAGCGCGGCGTGCCGATCGTCGGTACCGACAGCACGGCGATCGACCGCGCCGAGGACCGCGACCTGTTCGAGAAACTGTTGCTCTCGCTCGGGATCCCGCAGCCCGAAGGACGGGCGGTCACGAGCATCGAGGAGGGGGTCAGGGCGGCGCGTGAGATCGGTTATCCCGTCCTCGTCCGTCCGAGTTTCGTGCTCGGCGGGCGCGCGATGCAGATCGTCGCCAAGGAAGAGACGATGTGGGAATACCTCAAAACGGCGGTCGAGGTCGACCGCGACAAACCCGTGCTCGTCGACCACTACGTCCGGGGCAAAGAGGTCGAGGTCGACGCCGTCTGCGACGGTCGCCGCGTTTTCGTCCCCGGCATTATGGAACTCGTCGAGCGCACCGGCGTCCACTCGGGCGACTCGATCAGCGTCTATCCGTCCTACTCGCTCTCGCAGAAGGTCAAGGACGTGATCCTCGACTACACCGAGAAACTCGGACTCGGCATCGGGATCGTCGGGCTTTACAACATCCAGTTCATCGTCGATCCGGAGGAACGGGTCTATATCATCGAGGTCAACCCGCGCTCCTCGCGCACCGTTCCGTTCCTCTCGAAGGCGACGGGCTATTCGCTCGCCGACATCGGCACGCTCGTCTCGCTCGGCGTCTCGCTCGAAGAGCAGGGGATCACCGAACGCTACCCGAAGGAAAAGGGGCGGTACTACGTCAAGGTGCCGGCGTTCTCGTTCACCAAACTGCGCGGAATGGATGCGTACCTGTCCCCCGAAATGAAATCGACGGGAGAGGCGATCGGCTACGACAAAAAACTCCACCGCGCCGCCTACAAGGCGATGATCGCCGCCGGACTGACCCTGAAAAACTACGGCACCGTCCTCGTCAGCGTCGCCGACGAAGACAAGGAGGAGACCGTCCCGCTGATCCGTCGTTTCTACCGGATGGGCTTCAACGTCGAGGCGACCACCCTGACCGGGGAGGTCCTGCGCGAGAACGGCATCCGCACCCGCATCCGGCACAAGCCGAGCGAGGGGAGCGAAGAGGTGCTCGACTCGATCCGCGCCGGCTACGTCAGCTACGTCATCAACACCCGCGCCGTCA
>CAMJDE010000276.1 GCA_946404295.1 uncultured Clostridia bacterium
CGCTCGGATTTCTTTTCGGGCACGGCGGTCTTTTTCGACAGTTTCACCGGGTTTACCGAACAGCAGTACGCCGTGATCGCCGCCCTGCTCGGGAGGGCAGACGTGACGGTCACGCTCCCGCTCCCCGCCGATCACGCGGCGTCGCTCTGCTACAAGGAACCCGAAAAGACGATCGACCGCCTGACCGATCTGGCGGGGCGGGCGGGCGTGTCCGTCGACGTTACGCAGCTCGGGGGCAACCGACGCACCGCGTCCGAACCCATCCGGCATCTCACGTCCCACCTCTTCACCGCCGACATCAAGGCGCACGCCCGGGAGATCCCCTCGGACGGTTCGGTGCGGATCGTCGAGGCGAACGATCCCTACGACGCCGCCCGCTTCGTCGCGGCGGATATTCTCAAAAAGACGGCGGAAGAGCACGCGCTCTACCGTGATTTCGCCGTGCTGTCGGGCGACCCCGAACTCTACCGCGGCATCCTCGACGTCGACCTCGCCCGGAACGGGATCCCCTTCTTCTTCTCGCGCAAGACCGACCTTTCGGCGCTCGAACCGCTGAAACTCGTCACCTCCGCCTACCGCGTCGTGACCGGCGATTTCCGCCGCGGCGACGTAATCTCGGTCGTCAAGTGCGGCTTCTCGGGGCTCACCGAGCGCGAGGCGGACGAACTCGAACTCTATTCCGAGGTCTGGTCGCTCTCGGGCGACGCCTTCCGCGATCCCGCCCCGTGGAAAATGAACCCCGAGGGCTTCACGCCGCAGGAGGAGACCCCCGAAATGCGCGAAAAGCGCTATACCTACCGTTGGCTCGACGACGTGAACCGGGCGAAAGAGATCGTTTTGCCCCCGCTCCGCCGCCTCGCCCGCCGTTCGGGCAAACAGTCGGTCCCCGATCATTGCCGGGCGATCTACGACTTTCTCTCGGAGCTCTCGGTTCCGAACCAACTGAAAGAACGCGCCCTCCTCGCGGCAGAGGACGGCGACGCCGAACGGGCGGAACTCTACGACCGGTTCTTCGAGGTCGCGACCGACGCCCTCGAAACGCTCTCCGAGGTGCTCTCGGACGAGGCGGTCTCGACCGAGGAATTCGCGACGCTCTTCGACCTCGTCTGCCGCACGTCCGACGTCGGCAGGATCCCGTCGTCCTCCGACGAGGTGGTGATCGGTTCCGCCGACCTGCTCCGCGCGGGCGGCGTCCGGCACGTCTATCTCTTCGGCGCGAACGAGGGCGAGTTCCCGGGCGTCGTCCGGGGCAGCGGTTATTTCTCCGAAACCGACCGCGAACGGCTGGCGAAGGTCGGGGTCGAGATCGGCGGCTCGCGCGAGCTGCGCGCCTCTCGCGAACTCTTCGGGTTCCTGCGCGCCGTTTCGGCGCCCTCGTCGTCGGTCACCGTCGTCACGAACGGGCTTTCCTCGGACCTCGTCACCCAGCGCAATCCCTCCTCCGCCGTCGCGCGGATCCGGGCGCTGCTTCCCAAGGGGTGCGACGTGATCCGGGTCTCCGACCTCTCGCCGCTCTCGCTGATCCGTTCGCGGGAAGAGGCGCTGTTCGGGATCGGTCGGCTCTCGGGCGACCCGCTTTTCCCGCCGCTTGAAAAGGCGCTTGCCTGCGACGCGGACGCGCGCGAACGCGCCGAAAAACTCGTCGGCGCCGCCGCACAGCCGCTCTCCAACCTCGACTGCTCGCTCTCGCGGGAGGTCGCAGAGGATCTTTTCCCCGACCGGATGACCCTTTCGCACAGCCGCCTCGACGCCTTCCACAACTGCCCGCTCTCCTATTTCTGCGACAAGATTCTCGGGCTGAAGACCCCCGAGGAGGCGACCTTCGGCGCCAGTCACGTCGGGCTCTACGTCCACGCCGTGCTCGAGGAGTTCTTCAAACGCCCGCGCCGCGACCCCGAGAGTATGGGGCCGAAGGAGATCCACCGCTTCGTCGGGGATTTCTCGCGCGACTACCTCGCGAAGGTGGGGCAGGGACGGGAGAACACCCCGCGCCTCGCCTACCTCTTCGACAAACTCCGCCTGTCGACCGAACTGCTCGTCCAGCACGTGCAGGAGGAGTTGTACGAGGGCGATTTCAAAAAGAGTTTCACCGAACTTCCGCTCGTCCCCGACGACCGACCCGAACAACTCGGCGACAACCCGACGGCGCTCCGCGTCACGGGCTTGGGGGAGGACGGGGGCGGCACGCTCTATATCCGCGGGACGGTCGACCGGGTGGACGTCGCGAAGATCGGGGACGACGCGTATCTCCGCGTCGTCGACTACAAGACCGGAAAGAAGGAACTCGACCTCCGCGACGTCGATAAAGGAGACAGCCCGCAGCTGCTCCTCTACCTGTTCGCCCTGCTCAAAAACCGGAACCCCGCCTTTGAAAAACAGCTCGGCGTTCCGATGGACCGGGTGCATCCGGCGGCGGTGCGGTATCTGCACGCCGTGACCGAGAAAACCAAGTTCGACGCCCCGCCCGCAAGCGACGACGTCGTCCTCGAACAGTACGAAAAGACCATCACGCAAAACGGCTGTTACCTCGACGACGACGCCGTTTTCCGGGCGATGGACCGTACCGAAGATCACCGATTCTCGCCCGATCCCGAACAACTGCGCAAAAACGCGAAGCGCGCCGATCGGAAGAAGACCGTCGCG
>CAMJDE010000277.1 GCA_946404295.1 uncultured Clostridia bacterium
CTGTACGTCGAGTTCTCGATCCTCTGGAACGAGACGGTCCTGAACTTTGACGCATCCCAAAACCCCTACATGGTCGGACGTTTTTACGACGGAAAACCGTTCTACTACTTCTCCCCTGTTGCCGGTATGTCCTACAGCGACGCTCAATTTTCAGGCGCGTTCGAGTGGATGGGTAACTTCGCGACGCCGATCTCCGACTCCGAAGTGACCACTCCTGCGACCATGTGCGGCGGGAACCCGCACTACTCCGACTATCCGAACATCGCGGGTACCGACGAGGCGAACCCCGAATACGGCTGGCACCGCTTCGGCGTTCGGTATCATCTGGAACTGCTCGACGGCAAAACGGGTGAAGATCTGAAAGACTACGTCGGAATCGCCACCGCTTACGTCGACGGCGTCGCGATCTTCAAACTGTCGACCGGCTCCGACGGTATGCAGAACTGGGAATCCTTGCTGTTCAAAGCCGAATCCGACGGTGAGGGCGGCGTCGTTTACAGCGACGCCGGGGATATCGTCGTCCCGTTCATCATGAACAAGTCGAACACGAAGGCGGGCACGACCGCTTACCTCGCGTTCTCCGACGTGTACGTCACCTGCGGCAAGGACTTCGTGATGAAGGTCGAGAAGGTGGCTTCTCCCGAAGCCGCGACGCTCGAAGTTGCCGAGGGCGTCGAGATCCCGGCACCCGTCTACTTCAAACTCGCCGACTGATCATTTCTTGTAAAACGACCGGGGCTTCGCCGGACGGCTCTCTCCTCCTTTCCGTTTCCGGCAGCCCCGGGATTTCCGTTACGGCGGGAGCGCAGATTTGCGCTTCCGCCTCGTTCTGTGAGTGATCGGGCAATTCTCCGCGAAAACCGTCGCCTGCGTATTGCTTTTTCACAACGGTTGGTTTATAATGAATAAGAACGCAAAACAGATCTCACGCGTCTCGCCCCACGGGCGGGGCAGGAAAGGAACCCGATATGAAACTCCATTTTGATTTTACGAAAACGGCGGGGAAGATCAAGCCGATGCACGCCGTCGGTCAGCCGCCCGCGGACATCTGCGACGACGGAATCGAACACTCGATGTTCCACTATCTGACCGAGGCGAATATCCCCTATTGCCGTATGCACGACACCTGCGGAAATTACGGGGCGAACGTGTTCGTCGACGTTCCGAACCTCTTCCGCGACTTCGACGCCGACGAGAACGATCCCGCGTCCTACGACTTCGCTTTCACCGACGCGTTGTTTGAGAAGATGGTCGAGGCGAAACTCGAGCCCTACTTCCGGCTCGGGGTGACGATTGAAAACGCGCACATGATCAAATCCTACCGCATCTTCCCGCCGAAGGATCCCGAAAAATGGGCGCGGATCGCGGAGCATATCGTCCGCCACTACAACGAGGGGTGGGCGGACGGCTATCGGTTCGGCATCACCTACTGGGAGATCTGGAACGAGCCCGACAACGAGGAATCGATCGAACTGAACAATATGTGGAAGGGCACGAAAGAGCAGTACTACGACCTCTACGCCGCGGCGGCGAAGCACCTGAAAGCGTGCTTCGGCGACAAAATCAAGGTCGGCGGCTACGCGAACACCGGGCTCTACCTCGGCTATATGGAGCAGGACGAGAAGTACAAAGAGCCGCACGAGGTCTCGCATTGGGAGGAGCGCGCGATCTACCACACCGAATTCCTGCGCGGATTTCTGCGCCGCGTCAAGCGCGATAGTCTCCCGCTCGACTTCTTCTCGCACCACAGTTATCTGTCGGTCGAGCGCACCAAACAGGTGCAGGCGTACGCCGAAAAGATCCTCGCGGAGGAGGGCTTCCCCGATATCGAGATCCACCTCAACGAATGGAACACCGACCGCACGCTCGAGACGCGCGGAACGACGAGAGCGGCGGCGGACGTGACCGCGATGATGATCGCGATGCAGGCGACGAAAATGTCCCTGATGTGCTACTACGACGCGCGCTTCAGCACCAGCGTTTACGCGGGATTCTTCAATCCCCTGACCGAAAAGCCCTTCTGCACCCTTTACGCTTTCACGGCGTTCGGTAAACTCTACGCCCTCGGGCAGGAAGTCGAAACGACCGGATCCGGTAAGGACGGGCTCTACGCGCTCGCGGCGACCGACGGGAAAACGCGCGGCGTGCTGATCACCAACATCGGGGAAGAGAAGACCGTCGAGACCGACCTCGGAGCGGGTTATACCGCCTATCGGATCGACGAAAATCATTTCCTGACCAAGACCCGCGTCTCGACCAAATCGCTGAAACTCAAGAAATACGACACGCTGTATTTCGAGAAAACCGTCTGACTTCTCCGCATTTCCAAATCCAAGCCGCTCGCGGCTTGGTATGTAATCCGTCGTTCCGAATCACCCCGAAGGGGTGTATGTAATCCGTCCGCACCGCGGACGGTATGTAATCTGCGCGCCCGGCGCGCAGTATGTAATCCACCCCGCTCGCGGGGTGGTATGTAATCCGCTTGCCGTGCAAGCGGTATGTAATCGCGGCGGAGCCGTGTATGTAATCCACCGTTTCCAAATCCGCCTGAAAGGCGGAATGTAATCTGCGCGCCGGGCGCGCAGTATGTAATCCACCCCGCTCGCGGGGTGGTATGTAATCCGCTTGCCG
>CAMJDE010000278.1 GCA_946404295.1 uncultured Clostridia bacterium
TTGCGTCCGATCGAGAAGCGCACGACCCCGAGGACCGAGCGCAGATCGACAAGCCCCGCTCCGTCGGCGTCGCCGTTCGAGCGGCTGCGGTTGTCCCCGAGTACGAACACGAACCCCTCGGGGACCGTCGTTTCGTTCAGATCGGGGTGCTCCCCGACGGCGTAGGGCTCGTCCGCGGCGATGCCGTTGACGTAGAGCGTGCCGTTCCGGATCTCGACCAGATCGCCCCCCACGGCGACGACCCGGCGGACGAAGATCTCGCCTTTCCCGCCGGACGGGGAAGTGAAGGCGGCGATCTCTCCGCGTTCGGGCGTGCCCCATTCGCGGGTCACGAAAACGACCGCCCCCTTCGGGTAGGTCGGCTCCATCTCCGCGCTCTTGATTTTCACCGGACGGATCAGGAAAAAGAGGGTCAGGAGCATCGCGAGCAGAGCGATCAGCACCACGGCGACAAAGATCTGCAGGCGGACCAGCCGCCTGACGTTCTGCGGTTTGGATTCCTTCGCGTCGATGGGGCGGAAGGAGAGGACGGGTTCGTCTCTGTATTGCACGGGGACGCCTCCTTTACACGGTTTTTTCGGAGAAGATCATTCGACCGTTCCGATCGTCGAGAGCGGCCAGACGCGGCAGACGACCTTCCCGAGGATCGAGCGGACGTCGACCATCCCGACGTCGTCCTCGCGGCTGTCGTGCGAGTTGGTCCGGTTGTCGCCGAGCACGAAAACGTATCCCTCGGGCACGACGGTTTCGGGGTAGTAGGAACGCCCCTTCGAGAGCGACAGATAATCTTCCGGAAGCGCCAGCCCGTCAACCAGAACGACCCCCGATCGGATCTCGACGGTCTGCCCCTCGACCGCGATCACGCGTTTGATGAACGGGGTCGAGCGGTTCTCCTGGTTCAGCGGCACGAAAACGATCACGTCGCCGTTCTTCGGCTGATAGTTCACGTCGGAGATCAGAAGGTGCTGACCGTCCAGCAGCGTGTTCTCCATCGACCGCCCCTGCACCAGGGTATGCCGCACGAGGAAGGTCGCGATCAGCAGCACGGCGACCACGGTCAGGACCAGCATTTCGACAAAGTCGAAAAGGCGGCTCATCCGATTGACCCGCTTAAGTTCGGCGAGATCGACCCCCTCGGGAAGCGACTCTTCCTCGACGGCTGCGTCGGGGGCGTCGTCCGGACGGAGGCTCTGTTCGTCTTGCATCATTTTCCAACCTGTCTTTCTTGCTTTTTTGCGGTCGGTTCCGCGCGATCCCCGCGGGCACGCGCCCGCGCCGTCGCCGCGCGAAACATATTTTTTCATTTTATTATATCATATTTCCCCGTTTAAATCAACTCTTTTTTTGAAAATACAAGGCATTTTTTCACGCCCGCGCGGCGGTCGGAGAGAGGGAAAAACGGTCGGTTTCTCAGCCCCGGCGCGCACGCTCGCATCTTTTTTGCTTTTCATACTTGACAGAAGGCGGAAAAGGTGATAAAATAAAATTGACTTCGGATTTTCACCTTTTGGAGGGAAGAATGGAATACGTCAAACGAGATCTGGAACGCAAATTCCTTCATATGAGTTCGGCGTTCAAGGCGGTCATGGTCGTCGGCGCGCGGCAGGTCGGCAAGTCCACGATGCTGAAGCATCTGGCGGAAAACGAGGAGCGAACCTACGTGACGATGGACGATCTGCAGATCCGCTCTTTCGCGCGTTCCGAACCCAAACTGTTCTTCCAGACCTATCGCCCGCCGATCCTGATCGACGAGGTACAGAAAGCGCCCGAACTGTTTGAAGAGATCAAGATCCTCTGCGACGAAAGCGACGAGCGCGGCAGATTCTGGCTGACCGGGTCGCAGAGCAAAAAACTCGTCAAGCGGGCAGGCGACTCGCTCGCGGGTCGGCTCTGTATTCTGAAAATGTACGGCTTGTCCGCGCGCGAAAAACTCGGCGTCGAGCCGCCGGACGGACTTGTTTTTTCGCTTGGTTCGCTGATTGAACGGAAGAAACTGTTTCCCTCAAACGATATTCTGTCGACGTTCGAGAATATCTGGCGCGGCGGGCTTCCCGACGTGCAGGAAAAGGACGGGGAACAGGTCGCCGAATATTTCAATTCGTACATCGAAACCTATCTGATGCGCGACGCGGTCGACGATTACGGGATTTCCGACACCGAGGGATTCCGGAAGTTTCTCCGGGCTTGCGCGGCGTTCGCGGGGCAACTCGTCAATTACAACGATCTCGGCGTCGCCGCGGGGGTCTCGGGCGCGACGGCGAAGGAATGGGTGAAGATCCTGCAAACGATGGGAATCGTCTTTCTGCTCGAACCCTTCGCGTCAAACGAACTGAAACGGCTGACCAAAACGCCGAAACTCTATTTCACCGATACCGGCTTCTGCGCCTATCTGTCCTCGTGGACGTCCCGGGACGTCCTGATGGCGGGGGCGGCGAGCGGGCACTATTACGAAAACTACGTCGTCGGCGAACTGCTCCGCCACTACGCGTACGGAAAAAGCAAGGTCAATCTGAACTTTTACCGCGACGGAAAAATGAAGGAGATCGATCTTGTCGTCGAGGAGGACGGGATCCTGCACCCGATCGAGATCAAAAAAACCGTCCTGCCGGAC
>CAMJDE010000279.1 GCA_946404295.1 uncultured Clostridia bacterium
CTTCTTTCTGTTTTTCAAGCAGTTTTTTCTTTCTCGTGATGTCTCCGCCGTAACACTTGGCGAGAACGTCCTTGCGCATCGCCTTCACGGTCTCGCGGGCGATGATCTTGGAGCCGATCGCCGCCTGGATCGGGATCTCGAAGAGTTGGCGCGGAATGTTCTCTTTCAGCCGTTCGGCGATCTTGCGGGCGCGGGGATACGCCTTTTCCTCGTGGACGATGAAGGAGAGCGCGTCGACCTGTTCCCCGTTCAGGAGAAAGTCGAGTTTGACGAGTTTGCCCGGGCGGTATTCGAGAAACTCGTAGTCGAGCGACGCGTAGCCCTTGCTCCGGCTCTTCAAGGCGTCGAAGAAGTCGTAGATGATCTCGTTCAGGGGGAGGATATAGTGCAGTTCGACCCGAGTCTGGTCGAGGTATTTCATATCGATGAACTCGCCGCGCCGATCCTGACAAAGATCCATCAGCCCGCCGATGTAATCGGAGGGGGTGATGATCGACGCGCGGACGACCGGCTCCGCCGCCTCGACGATCTCGTCGGGCGAGGGATAGTTCGAGGGGTTGTCGATATACCGCGTCTCACCGCCGCGCAGCGAAACGCGGTAGATGACGCTCGGCGCGGTGGTGATCAGATCAAGGTTGAACTCGCGTTCGAGCCGTTCCTCGATGATCTCCATGTGCAGAAGTCCGAGGAACCCGCAGCGGAAGCCGAAGCCGAGCGCGATCGAGGTCTCGGGTTCAAAGTGGAGCGCCGCGTCGTTCAGCCGCAGTTTTTCGAGCGCGTCACGCAGATCGCCGTAGCGGGCGCCGTCCTCGGGATAAATACCCGCGTAGACCATCGGCTGCACCCGGCGGAAACCGGGCAGCGCCTCGGCGCAGGGTCGGTCGGCGTGGGTCACGGTATCGCCGACGCGGGTATCTCCGACCGACTTGATGCTCGCGGTCAGGTACCCGACCTCGCCCGCCGATAGCGAGTCGGTCGCCGTCATATCGGTCACGCCGAGCGTTCCGACCTCGGTCACCTGGTAGGTCGCGCCGGTACTCATCAGCCGGATCGTGTCGCCCGCGCACACGACGCCGTCCATCACGCGGATATAGACGACGACCCCGAGATAACTGTCGTAGCGCGAATCGAAGATCAGCGCCTTCAGGGGGGCGTTCTCGTCGCCCGTCGGAGCCGGGATGGTTCTGACGACCCCTTCGAGCACGTCCTCGATATTCAGCCCCATTTTTGCCGAAACGGCGGGGCATCCCTCGGCGTCGATGCCGATCACGTCCTCGATCTCGGCGCGCGTCCGCTCGATATCGGCGGAGGGGAGGTCGATCTTATTGATGACCGGAAGGATCTCGAGCGAGTTGTCGACGGCAAGATAGGCGTTGGCAAGCGTCTGCGCCTCGACCCCCTGCGTCGCGTCGACGACGAGGAGCGCCCCCTCGCACGCCGCGAGAGAGCGCGAGACCTCGTAGCCGAAGTCAACGTGACCCGGCGTGTCGATCAGGTTGAACTCGTAGTCTTCCCCGTTCTTCGCTTTGTAACCGAGACGGACCGCGCGCGCCTTGATGGTGATGCCGCGCTCGCGTTCGAGGTCCATATTGTCGAGGATCTGTTCCTCCATCTCGTGCAGATCGAGCGCCCGGGTCTTCTCGAGGATGCGGTCGGCAAGCGTCGACTTCCCGTGGTCGATGTGCGCGATGATGCAGAAATTGCGAATGTGCTTCTGTTTTTCGGTCACAGTTTTCGGTTCCCTTCGTCAGAATGGGGTCAGTTCTCCGCTCCGTTCAGCATTTCTTTGAGCGCGCACGCCAGTTGATCGGGACAGGAAGTGCCTTTCCCCCCGCAGTCGATCCCCGAGAGACGGGCGATGGCTTCTTCCGCCTTCATTCCCTTGACCAGAGCCGCGACGCCCTGCGTGTTTCCCATACAGCCGCGATGAAAGACGACCTCGGTGATCACGTCGCCGTCGAGGGTGACGTCGATCTGCCGCGAGCAGGTGCCGTGCGTTTTGTAGGAGTATTTTTGCATCGTGGAATCCCCTTTCGGATCAGCGTTCGGAGAGCGGTTTTTCGGCTCTCCATCCCCGGAGTTCGCACCCGGGAAAGAAGGTGAGATGATAAACGGCGGCAACAAGCGCCTCCTCGCGTTTTCCGGCGACGGCGAGCGTCGCGCGCCCCTCGCGCGGGAAGTGCGCCCCGTCGGGTATGAGGCCCGCCGCGTCGGCGACGGCGTAGAGTTCGCCCGCCGCTTTAGCGTCGGGTTCGGGCAACGAAAGATGCAGGGCGACGCGCCCGTACCGGTCGGAAAGGATCGCCCGTCCGAACAGTCCGTAGAGCAAACCGTCGCCGGTCTTAACGCGCGCAAGCGCGCAGAGATACAACCCGTGCGTTTCGGCAAGAGAGCGGGTCGAGAGGACCGGGTTCCCCGCCGCGTCGGCGTACGGAAGCAGGAGCAGATCGGCGTCGCCCGCGTCGACCCCTTCGGCGGCGTCGAGGTTGGTCTCGGCGTATCCGACGCGCGGGTCGGAGAGGATCGCCGAAACGAGACGGTAGGCGCGGTCGGCGGCGCCGACGCGCGCGTAGATGACGCGGGTCGGCTGCCCTCCGGGCAGAAC
>CAMJDE010000280.1 GCA_946404295.1 uncultured Clostridia bacterium
CCTCCGCCGTGACAGGGCGGCGCTCTAACCAACTGAGCTACCAGGCCATCGTCCTCTGTTTGCCCGGACTTTTGTCCGAGACGAATAGTATTATAGCAAAGCAAAATCCGTTTGTCAAGAGTTTTTTTGCGAAAAATCGAAAAGGTTTTGTTTCGCTTGAGTACGCCGCGCGCTCCCCCCGATTTGTTACGGACGTGTAAACAATTCGGCTTGCGGGTTGACAAAGCGAGACTATTGTGATAGTCTGTACTACGGGAATAGTGTGAGGGAGGACGCGATATGACGTCGGTTTTATTTGACAGCGAACGCAAGATCATGGATCTGGTCTGGGAGAACGAGCCGATCTCGGCGAAGGAGATCAGTCGCCTTGCCGAAGAGACGATCGGCTGGAACAAGAATACGACCTATACCGTCGTGAAAAAACTGGTGGCGAAGGGGGTTCTGAAACGCACGGATCCCGGCTTCGTCTGCACGTCTCTCGTCTCGCGCGACAGCGTGCGGCGGCAGGAGACGAAAACGCTGGTCGACAAGGTGTTCGGCGGCTCGAAAAAGGCGCTCTTCTCGGCTTTGCTGGACGACGAAACGCTCTCCCGCGAGGAACTCGACGAATTGCGGGAGATGATCGAGGGGAGGTGATCTCGTGCTCGGCGATATCTTTTACTGGCTCTTCAATATGAGCATCGTCGCGTCGCTTTCGGGGGCGGTGATCCTTCTTTTCCGTCGCGTCCGAAGGATCCCGCGCCGCCTGATCGCATTGCTCTGGGCGATCCCGTGTATCCGGATGTGGGTTCCGTTCGGGATCGGCGGGCGCTACGGGCTGATGTCGCTTCTGAACGCGTTGCGCTATCGGTCGCGGACCGTCTATATTTATCGATCCGGAGACAGGGCGGTGGTGACGATGTCGAACTCCGCGGGGGCGACCGTCGACGGCATCGTTCCGCTCACCTACCGCGAGGACCTGCTCCGCGACCTGTTCCGCGTCGCGGGGATCGTGTGGGCGGCGGTATTCGCTCTTCTGCTTCTCTTGATCGTGATTCTTTATTTCTCGGCTTTGCGCGATCTCCGGGGCGCCGTGCGCCTGCGGGAGAACCTGTATCTCTCCGACCGGGTAACGAGCCCCGCCGTCTACGGGATCTTCCGCCCGAAGATCGTTCTGCCCGCGTCGACCCCCGAAGCCGACTATCCGATGATCCTCGCGCACGAGACTGCGCACGTCCGGCGGGGCGACAACCTCTTCCGGCTGGTCGCGTTCGTTTCCGCCGCGCTGCATTGGTTCAACCCCTTGGCGTGGGTGTTTCTGCGCTGCTATCTCTCGGACGCCGAGCAGGCGTGCGACGAGCGCGTCCTCTCGAAACTCGACGAAGAGGGCAGGCGCGACTACGCCCGGTGTCTTCTGAACCAGGCGGAGCGACGGGCGGCTTTCCCCGCGTCGTTCGGCGGTGCGAAACTCCGCGACCGCGTCAAACGCATCGTGTCTTACGAGAACCTGACCTTTTTCTCAATCCTCGGCTGCGCTCTGCTCGCGGCGGCGCTCACCTATTTTCTTCTGACCAACGCCCTGTAAAGGAGGACGATATGAAGAGGTTTTTATGCGTTTGCCTTGCGCTGACCCTGCTTTTGCTCTCCGCGCTCTGCCTGTTTTCCTGCGGGACCGAGCCGACCGACTCCGGGGCGAGTAGCACCCGGGGGGAAGACGGAGACCGGGGCTTGCTCCCCGTGAGGGAAATCGACGCGAAACGGTACGTCCGGGAGAGGGACGGATCGGACGGTGCTTTTATCATTTTGCTGAAGGGAGACGGAACCTATCAGTATTACTCCGAATTTGTGAGCAGTTACCTCGGGATAGGAACGTGGACGTACGAAAACGGCGTCGTTACCCTGACCGAAAACAAGGAATTCTGCGGCAATGACAACGCGTTCAGATTTCGCGTTGCCGAAGAGGGCTTGATCTTTATTGCGGACGGTTCCGACAAGTTCTTGTACGTTGACGTCCGGGACGGGGACAGGTTCTTGCTTGACAAAGGCATCATTTGGGACGAAGAGAAATATACCCCGGATTACGCTTCGACAAGTACGCTGCACGCCGACGTTTTTCTGGAAAAGCTGAAGACAGACGGTTATCACCGCGGAGACGAGATCGACAAAAACTATAATACCTCCAATATAACGGGGATCTATAATATTACCCCGCAAGCCATTCTCGAAGAAGACCCCGATCTCGAAATTTTTTTAGTCAAAGACGGCTATCATTGCTTCCTGACGTTCAAAGGAGAAATATACAGATACGATACCGTTGGAGGATATCATCATCGCCTCGTGCTGTGGGATTACGACGGGAACGGCGTAAAGGATCTGGTTTCTTATCATTCGTGGGGCTCCGGAATAAGTCGCCTCTCCGTCTCGATCACCGATCTGACGACCATGGAAACGTACACGGTTGTCTCCAGGATCGTTCCGCCGTTTCCGGGTTTCAGTTTTGCTTTTGACGGAGAAAACGTATTTATTGATGGAGAAAAACTGACGTATTCCGACGGCAGTTTTCATTACGGAGAACAGGAGTGAAGCGTTGCTTGCAGAGTTTTGTTCCGAAACGCTCTG
>CAMJDE010000281.1 GCA_946404295.1 uncultured Clostridia bacterium
CTTTCGGGGGCTGTTTCGGCTGATCCTTCCCGCCGCTCTTTTTCCCGGCGCGCAGGACGCGGATCTCCGAAACGGCGTAGACCTTCGGCGCCTCGGGTTTGTCGTCGAGTTTGACCCGGACGGTCTCGGCAAGCGGACGGACCTCGGTGACCGTGCCGTTCCCGTTTTGCGTCTCGACGTAGGAGCCCATCGGCGGCACGCGTTTCAGCGCCGCTTCGTAACTCTCGTGCTCGTAGCGCAGGCAGCACATCAGCCGCCCGCACGCGCCCGAGATCTTCGCCGAATTGAGCGAGAAGTTCTGTTCCTTCGCCATCTTGATCGACACCTGCGCGAAATCCGAGAGGAAGGACGTGCAGCAGAAGGGGCGCCCGCAGGAACCCAGTCCGCCGACCATCCGCGCCTCGTCGCGGATCCCGATCTGCCGGAGTTCGATCCGCGTGCGGAACACCGCCGCCAGATCCTTCACCAGATCCCGGAAATCCACCCGGTTTTCGGCGGTAAAATAGAAGATCAGTTTGCTGTTGTCAAAGGTATATTCGACGTCGACGAGGTTCATTTCGAGTTTCCGCGCCTCGATCTTCTTCTGCGCGATCTCGGCGGCGGAGACCTCGAGTTCGCGGTTGCGGTCGGAGCGCTCGATATCGTCCTCGGTCGCCTTGCGGATCACCTTTTTCAGGGGGGGCGTGATGCGGTCGGCGTCGACCCGGTGGGTCGGCTGCGCGATCCTGCCCAGTTCGATCCCGCGCGCCGTCTCGACGATCACCTTCTCGCCGAGCGAGAAAGTCAGGGCGCCGGGCGCGAAAAAGTAGTTCTTTCCCGAATTGCGGAAGGCGACGTCGACGACCTCGACCGTCTCCTTTTCCTTCGGAGTTTCGGTCGACTGCGCCGCGTCGGTCTCGGTTTTCTCGTCGGTTCTTTCAAGTTCCGTTTCGTTCATCTCAAATCCTGCCGGAGCAGGTTCCTTTCGTAGGTTGGGGTTATCGGCTGACGGCGACGGCAAAGGAGGTCAGGACCGTCTGCACGTTTCCGTTCGCCTGTACGGCGTCGGTCGCGTCGCGGCAGGCGTCGTAGACGCGCACCAGCCGGGGATAGTCGGCTTTGTCGGAGAGGGCTTTCGCCTCGTCCCGGTCGACGTAGAAGAGCAGGGGAGATTCGGGCGCGCGCTTCAGGACGACCAGATCCCGGATCGCTTCGGTCAGGGGAACGAGGTGGGACGACAGCTCCGCGCGCTTGGTCGGTAAGGAAAAGACCGCGCGGCAGATCTCGGCGTAACTGTTCCCGGCGACGGCTGCCCGGATCACGCCCGCGACCGTTTCGCGGGTTTTGAGCAGCGCCGCTTCGCGCTTCGGGGTCAGGTATTCGAGCGCCACGCCGATCCGCCCGTGGGCGGCGGCGATTACGGCTTCGAGCTTTCCT
Source organism: uncultured Clostridia bacterium (assembly GCA_946404295.1). Classification (GTDB taxonomy): domain Bacteria; phylum Bacillota; class Clostridia; order Oscillospirales; family CAG-272; genus UBA1740. The sequence goes on from CAMJDE010000281.1 coordinate 1,417, forward strand.
CCGCCCTCCGCCTTGAGTTTCTTCGCTTCGGGCGAGACGCGGAGCAGGTACGCGGTGACAAGATCCGGCGACACGGGTTCGAGCCGCAGGGTCTGCACCCGGCTGCGCACCGTCGGAAGAAGTCCGTCGGAGGAGGTCGCGAGCAGAAGGATCAGAACTCCGGCGGGCGGCTCTTCGAGCGAGATCAGAAGGGCGTTCTGCGCGGCGGGGGTCATGAGATCCGCGTCGTCGATGATGAAAAACCGCGTATCGAGTTCGGTCGGCGAGAGCGCCATTTCGCGCCGCAGGTCGCGCACCGCTTCGACGGGCACACTCGCCCGGTCGCCCCGGTCGAGGTAATGCACGTCGGTCGAACGAAGCGAGAGGATCTTTTTGCAGGCGGGACACGCACCGCAGGGAAGGTCCGCGCCCTCGTCCCCGCGTCTCTCACACGAGACGGCGGCGGCGATCATCGTGGCGAAGGTGCGCTTTCCGCTCCCCTCGGGACCCTCGATCAGATAGGCGTGGGAGAGCCGCCCTCGGCGCACCGCGTCGCCGATCCGCGCCGTCAGCGCGTCCGACCCGACGAAGTCGGGAAAGCACCCCATGCCCGTCACCTCTCTTTCAACTTAATATTATATCAAATATCTTTCGGCGTGTCAATCGGTTGTCACAGGAAAAAGGATCAGACAAAGAGAAGCCCCGGATCAACTCGGTTGATCCGGTGGCATACGCGGGATGAAAGGGGGAGCCGTCACTCCCGCAGACGGACAAAAGTTTTTCCGGTGTGCTGATAATAAATGATTCCCGCGACGATATTACCCGTGAAAAAAAGGGCGCCGATCGAAAAAAGGATCAGATAACCCCGGTTGCTTGCGCGGAGCGTCGCGATATACTCCTTGTAGGAAAAGACGCTCTTGCCGCCGTATTCGAGCGAGTAGACGTACCGATAACCGTCCTCTTTTCTGAATTCGATCGAGATCACGTCGCCCGGCTCGATCGCGTCGAGCAGTTCGACGTCCATCCGTTCGTGAACGTATTCGGCGATCCGCAGCGGTTCTTCGTATTCTTCCACGGTAAGATCGTAGCGCGCAATGTAGCCGTTTCTGATCGGTTGCCGTCGATACTCGCAGGAAACGAACCTGCAATCCTCGTATTGCAGACTGCTTTCGGCGGGAATCTTATAAAAAGCGAAC
>CAMJDE010000282.1 GCA_946404295.1 uncultured Clostridia bacterium
ATCATACAATGCCGGATTACGGGCGGTGTTCCGACCCGTCTCCGCTTTACGCAAAGAAAGGATTTCTCTATGGTTCTCTCGAATATCATTCCCGACGTCGTTCTGTTCCTCGGACTGGTTCTCGGTCTGGTGCTCGGCTTCCGGCTCGGGTTCGTCAAGGTGCTCTTTTCGGGCTTTTTCAAACGCATCACCGCGCTGATCTGCGCGATCCTGCTCGCCAAACCGATCGGACGGCTGATCGGCGAGCGGTTCTTCTTCGGCGGGGTCGCCGACTGGATCGAAAAGACGCTGAACCGCGCGCTTGACGGGAATAGCTCCGGCGTGTCCGGGGAAACCTTGGCGGAGGAACTGCCGCGCGTGGTGCGCTGGATCGTCGACCTCTTGCATATCGAGGTGACGAACGAGGGGACCATCCGCGAGATCTCGGAGAAAATCGCGTCGCCCGTCGCCAACGTGATCGGGGTGGTCGTCGCGGTCATCATCCTCTACTTCCTCTTCCGGATCGCCTTCCGGCTGATCCGCGCGATCCTCGACAAGATCATGAACCTTCCGGGGCTCGTGATCGTCAACAAGATCCTCGGGGTCGTGTTCGGCTTCACCTTCGCCGTGCTCTTCCTCTGGCTGATCCTTTCGATCTACGCCGCCGTCGGAGCGCACTACGCGGGAGAGACCGGCTTCTTTGCCGAGTTTGACCTTGAAAAGACGCTCGCCGCCAAGTATCTGTCGGGCACCCGCCCGCTCGATTTCGTCTTCTCCATCAAGTAAACGGAGTATCAAAAAACCAATGGAAATGCAAATGTGCGCACGGTGTAAGAAGCGGCTTGCCGTCGTCTTCATTACCCGTATGGAAAACAATCAGACGGTCAACGAGGGGCTCTGCCTTCGCTGCGCCCGCGAACTCGGGATCAAACCGGTCAGCGATATGCTCTCCCGGATGGGTCTTGACGACGAGGCGATCGAGCGGATGAACTCCGAGATGACCGACGTCGCCGATCAGCTGACGGCGACCTCCGACGACGGGGAGGACGGCGGCGCGCCCGCCGTCGACCTGCCGAAGATCTTTCAGAACCTCGGTTTCCCGATGCCGCCGCGCAAAAAGCCCGAGGAGGGCAAGCAGAACGGCAAGCAGAAGAAGGAACCCAAACGCAAATTCCTCTCGACTTACTGCCAGAACCTGACCGAACGGGCGAAAGAGGGAAAGATCGACCGCATCGTCGGTCGCGACAGGGAACTGTCGCGCGTGATCCAGATCCTCTGCCGCCGGCAGAAGAACAATCCGTGCCTGATCGGCGAGCCCGGGGTCGGTAAGACCGCGATCGCCGAGGCGCTCGCCGTGAAGATCGCCGACGGGGAAGTCCCGCTGCGGCTCCGCGACGCCGAGGTGTGGCTGGTCGACCTGACGGCGCTGGTCGCCGGGACCCAGTTCCGCGGACAGTTCGAGTCGCGCATCCTCGGGCTCATCAACGAGGTCAAGGAGGCGGGAAATATCGTCCTCGTCATCGACGAGGTGCACAACATCGCGGGAGCGGGCGACGCCGAGGGCTCCATGAACGCCGCCAACATCTTAAAACCCGCCCTGTCGCGCGGAGAGATCCAGGTGATCGGCGCGACGACCATGAAGGAGTACCGCAAGTTTATTGAGAAGGACAGCGCCCTCGAGCGCCGCTTCCAGCCCGTGATCGTCGGCGAACCGTCGGTCGAGGATACCGTGAAGATGCTCGGCGCGATCCGTTCCTACTACGAAAACTATCATCACATCACCATTCCCGACGCGGTCCTCGACGCCGCGGCGCGGCTCTCGGAACGCTATATCACCGACCGCTTCCTGCCCGACAAGGCGATCGACCTGATCGACGAGGCGGCGGCGCACGTCGCGCTCTCCTCCCCGGCGCTCACCGAACGGGCGGAAACCGAAAAAGCCATCGCCGAACTCGAGGAAAAGAAGGCGGCGCTTGAGAGCGAGACGCCCGCCGAGAACGAAGAGGGGAAGAACGAGGAACTCTACAAGCAGATCGCCGACCTCCGGGTCGAGGAGATCCGCCTGAATGAAAAGAAGAAGGCACTCGACGACGCCGTCTCGGCGCTCACCGTCACGGTGAACGACCTTGCCGACGTGATCGAGATCTGGACGGGGATCCCCGCCACCGAGATCCGCGAGACCGAGTTCGAGCAGCTCGACAAACTCGAGGAGCGGATCAAATCCCGCATCGTCGGGCAGGACGAGGCGGTCTCGACCGTCGTCCGCGCGATCCGCAGAAAACGGGCGGGCGTTTCGGTGCGCCGTTCCCCCGTCTCGATGATCTTCGCGGGACCCACCGGGGTCGGCAAGACCGAACTCGTCAAGGTGCTCGCCGCCGACCTCTTCAAACAGCCCGATACCCTGATCCGGCTCGATATGTCGGAATATATGGAAAAGCACTCGGTCTCGCGCCTGATCGGCGCGCCTCCCGGCTACGTCGGATTCGACGAGGCGGGACAACTCACCGAGAAGATCCGGCGCCGCCCCTATTCGGTCGTCCTCTTCGACGAGATCGAGAAGGCGCATCCCGACGTTCTGAATATCCTTCTGCAAATTCT
>CAMJDE010000283.1 GCA_946404295.1 uncultured Clostridia bacterium
AAAGGGCGACTACAACAACCCGCTCATGACCTACGACGAGGGCATGCGCCAGCGCGAGCTGCGCAAGCAGCGCCTGCTCAACGACCTGCGCGCCGCCGTAGCGGAACGACAGTTCACCGTATTCTATCAGCCGAAATACAACCTGAAAAAAGAGACGATCGACTCGGCGGAGGCGCTGGTCCGGTGGTACGACCCCGAACTGCACCGCTACTACCCGCCCGCCGACTTTATCCCGCTCTTTGAGGAAAACGGCTTCATCGTCAAACTCGACCACTACGTTTTCGAGGCGGTCTGTCAGTTTGCCGCCGGACGCATCAAAGAGGGGAAGAAACTGTCTCCGATCTCGGTCAACGCGTCCCGCGTCACGGCGGGCGAGCCCGACTTCGTGCGCTACTACCTCGCCGTCAAGCGGAAATACGACGTCCCGAACAACCTGCTGACCATCGAGTTCACCGAATCGACCGCGATGGACAACTACGAATCGCTCCGCAAGATCGTCGCCGATCTGAAAGCGGGCGGCATCGGCAGTTCGGTCGACGACTTCGGATCGGGCTTCTCGTCCTACAGTATTCTGAAAGAGCTGAAGATGGACGAACTCAAACTCGACCGCTTCTTCATCACGGCGGGCATCGATCCCGAACGCGACGACGCGCTGCTCAACTCGGTCATCAAACTCGGTCAGAAACTGGGGATGAAGGTGACGCAGGAGGGCGTCGAGTCGGTCGAGATGATGGACCGTCTGCGCCGCGCGGGGTGCAACACCGTGCAGGGTTACTACTATTCGCGCCCGATCACGCAGGACGATTTCGCCGCCTTCCTCGACCGCGAATTCGCGAACAAAGAGAAAGCGGACGCGGACAAATAACCGCTCCCGAACGTAGAGCCGCCGGGTCACGCCCGGCGGCTCGCAGTACGAAAAAAAGGGGAACCGAATATGCAAAAAACGAAGTACGGGATCGACGCGCTGCTCGATTTTCTCTCCGAGGGCAAGACCCCGTTTCACGCCGTCGCGGCGTGCGAAAAACGCCTGACCGAGGCGGGGTTCACCCCGCTTTCCGAGGGGGAAGCGTGGAACCTGACGCCGGGGGCGGGCTATTTCGTCACGCGCAACCGCTCGTCGATCCTCGCGTTCCGCGCGCCGCGGGACGAACTGCGCGGCTTTATGATCGCGGCGTCGCATACCGACAGCCCGACCTTCCGCGTCAAGCACGAGCCGACGGCGGAGGTCGCCGGGGGACTTCTCCGGCTGAACGTCGAGGGCTACGGCGGAATGATCCTGTCCTCGTGGCTCGACCGTCCGCTCACGCTCGCGGGACGCTTGACCGTGCGCGAGGGAGAGGCGATTAAAACCAAACTCGTTTTCGTCGACCGCGACCTCTTGGTGATCCCGAGCGTCGCGATCCACCTGAACCGCGAGGTCAACAAGGGCTGCGCGTACAATCCCGCGATCGACCTGCAGCCGCTCGTCGGGAGCGAGGGCGGGGACCTCTTCGCCGTCGTCGCCGACGCCGCCGGGGTCGCGCGCGACGCGATCCTCTCCTTCGACCTGTCGCTTTGCGACCGTTCGCCCGGCGCCGTTTTCGGGCTCGCGAACGAGTTCTTCTCGTCGTCCCGCATCGACGACCTCGAGTGCGTGTTCGGTACGCTCGCCGGCTTCTTATCGGCTGACGCGCCGAAAAACGGCGTCGTTCCGCTCTTCTGCGCCTTCGATAACGAAGAGACCGGCAGCGGGACGAGGCAGGGCGCCGCGTCCGACTTCCTCTCTTCTGCGGTCGCCCGGATCGCGCGGGCGGCGGGGAAGGAACCCGAGCGGCTCTACCCCTCGTCGTTTCTCGTCTCGGCGGACAACGCCCACGCCCGCCACCCCAATCACCCCGAACTCTCGGACGGCGCGAACGCCTCCGACCTCAACCGCGGGATCGTGATCAAGCACGCCGCCTCGCAGAAATACGCGACCGACGCCGTCTCCGACGCGATCTTCTCCGAGATCTGCCGCCGCGCGGACGCGCCGGTACAGCATTTCCAGAACCGGAGCGATATTCCCGGCGGCTCGACCCTCGGCAACATCTCGACCGCTCAACTTCCGATTAACTCGGTCGATATCGGGCTTCCGCAGCTCGCGATGCACTCCGCCCGCGAAACGGCGGGGGTGCGCGACTTCGGGGCGCTCGTCCTTGCGATGACCCGCTTCTTCTCGTCCGCCGTCGTCTGCGACGGGGACGGGGAATACCGCGTTCTGTAAAACCGCGCGAATCTTTCGCTTATCTTGAAAAGAGGTCTTTTTTCGCTATGCAAATCTTTATTTCTCTCTCGATCGCGATGCTCGCGGGACTGCTGGTCTCGCGTCTTGCCAAACTGCTGAAACTCCCCGCCGTGACGGCGTATCTCGTCGCGGGGATCCTCGTCGGGCCGTTTCTGATCGGCGCGATCGACCTGTCCGCGCTCGGGATCCGGGGTCTTTCGCATCACTCTTTCCCTACACGACGCTCTTCCGATCTGAAGAGCGTCGTGTAGGGAAAGA
>CAMJDE010000284.1 GCA_946404295.1 uncultured Clostridia bacterium
CGGTGAAATCGCTCGCGTTGCTCGCGGTGAAATCGCTCGCGTTGCTCGCGGTGAAATCGCTCGCGTTGCTCGCGGTGAAATCGCTCGCGTTGCTCGCGGTGAAATCGCTCGCGTTGCTCGCGGTGAAGTCGCTCGCCTTGCTCGCGGTGAAACGGAGCTTGCTTTTTTGCATCTCAACTTGCGCCGTCTGCGACGGCGCAAACTTCACTTGCTCTGCAAACTTCACTTGCTCCGCAAACTTCACTTGCTCCGCAAACTTCACTTGCTCCGCAAACTTCACTTGCCCTGCAAACTTCACTCGCCGTCAGGCGAACTTCGTTCTTGTTCCCTCAGTCCGAGCAGGCTGCGCGGCATCGCGGAAAACAGCGAGTGCGCGTATTCCTCCCCGAATTTGCGGGCGACGCAGCGGTAGCCCTCGTCGAGTTTCGCGTCGGATAGGACCGGGTCGTGCGCGTCGGTGGCGATCGCGGCAACGGCCCCGTGTTTCAGAAGAAGGTGGCAGAACTTTTTGACCTTCTTCCCGTTTTCGCCCGTCACCGAGCGGACGTTCAGCTGGATCGGGATATCCTTTTCGGCAAGCGAGAAGGCGTAGCCGGGGTGGTCGAGAAAATCGGCGTAGCGTTCGGCGTGCGCGAGGATGGGCGCGTAGCCGCGCGCCGTGACGGTCTCCAGCGACCTGACGATGTACGCCCCGTCGTCGTCGGGCAGAAATTCGATCAGAACGAAGCGCGTGCCGTTCAGCGTGCGGCAGGCGCCGTTTGCAAGCGACTCGGCGATCTTCTGATGGTAGAGGACCTCGGCGCCGAGACAGAGCGTCAGATCGGGGTAGACCTCTTTCATCTCGGCGGAAAAGGAAGCGAACCGTTCCTCCGCCCCCGCCGAAGCGAGCGCGCGGAGAGGGTTGTAGTGCGGGGTAAAGCAGATCGTCCGCGTGCCTGAGGCGTAGGCGCCGTCGATCAGGGCGCGCGCCTCTTCCTTCGTCTGCGCGCCGTCGTCAACGCCGTAGAGGATATGACAGTGCAGATCGCAAAAACCGTGCATCCCGGGAACCCCCTTTCACGTCTTCAACTCCAGTATATCATTTTTTGATCCGTTTGTCCAGTTCGAAAAAAAGATTTGCAAATAATCTTCGGTTGCGGTATAATAATAAAGGAAAAAAACGAACCGAAAGGAACCCGGAAATGAAAACCGAACTGCTTCGCGAATACGCGCGCCTCGCCGTCGTGACGGGCGTCAATCTGCAAAAGGGGCAAAAACTCGTGATCCGCGCCGGGGTCGACGCGGCGCCCTTCGTGCGTCTTTTGACCGACGAGGCGTACGCCGTCGGCGCCCGCGACGTGATCGTTCATTGGTCGGACGAGAAGATCACGCGCGCCCGGTATCTTTACGCGGACGACGACCTGTTTGATTCGGCGTTCCCGTGGCAGGCTATGATGTTCGATCTGCTCTCCGGGGAGGGCGCGGCGTTCCTCTCGGTCTCCTCGTCCGATCCCGCCGCCTTCGAGGGGGTCGACCCCGACCGCATCCGCCGCTTCTCGGTCGCGTACGGGAAAGCAAACGAGAAGTTCTACGCCCGCCTGATGGCAAGCCGGATCCCCTGGAGCATCGTCGCGATCCCGAACGAGGCGTGGGCGAAGAAGGTCTTTCCGGGAAAACCGACCGACGAGGCGGTCGAACTCCTCTGGAACGCGATCTTTGACACGGTGCGTATTCGCGAGGGCGGCGACGCCGTCGCCGAATGGACCGCGCATAGCGACCGCCTGATGCGGCAGGCGCGGAAACTGAACGACTGCAACTTCCGGTATCTTCGCTATGAAAACGCGCTCGGTACCCGCCTGACCGTCGAACTTCCCGAGGGGTATCTTTTCGCCGGCGGGTCGGAGAAGGACGAGCGCGGGATCGACTTCATCGCCAATATGCCGACCGAGGAGATCTTCACGGCGCCCAAGCGCGACGGGGTGAACGGGGTCGTTTATTCCTCAAAACCCCTCGTTCTGAACGGCAATCTGGTGGAGGGGATCAGCCTGACCCTCACGGACGGGCGCATCACCGACGTTCACGCCGACCGGGGCGAAGAGTACCTGAAAGCCGAGATCGACGTCGACGAGGGGGCGCACTACCTCGGCGAGGTCGCGCTGGTCCCGTACCACTCCCCGATCTCGGAGAGCGGGATCCTCTTCTACGATACGCTCTTCGACGAGAACGCCTCCTGCCACTTCGCCTTCGGCGAGGCGTACCCCACCTGTATCAAGGGCGGCGCCGACCTTTCAAAGGACGAACTGCTCGCCCGCGGGATCAACGCCGAGAGCAATACCCACGTCGATTTTATGGTCGGCACCTCCGACCTCTCGATCGTGGGCGTCACCCGCGACGGCAGGGAAGTGCCGGTGTTCGTCAACGGAGACTTCGCAATTTAAGAATGAAGACGCTCGCGACGCTCGCTGATGAAGATGCTCGCGCTCCCGTTGCCTCCCCAACGGGGTTAGCGAGCGAAAAACAGTCCTGTGGACTG